>DAMABW010000395.1:0-4642 GCA_031999925.1 Massilia sp.
ATGATCCGTACCGACCATATCCTGTTCATCGCCTCGGGCGCCTTCCACCTATCGAAGCCGTCGGACCTGATTCCGGAGCTGCAGGGCCGCTTCCCGATCCGCGTGGAACTCGAATCGCTGTCGATCGACGACTTCAAGCGCATTCTCACCAGCACCGACGCCTGCCTGACCACCCAGTACGAAGCCCTGCTGGGCACCGAGGGCATCAAGGTCGATTTCACCGAAGACGGCATCCACCGCCTGGCCGAGATCGCCTTTTCGGTCAACGAACGCACCGAGAACATCGGCGCGCGCCGCCTGTACACGGTGATGGAAAAGCTGCTCGAGGAAGTCTCGTTCGGCGCCAGCGACATGCAGGACAAGGTGGTGACGGTGGACGCCGCCTACGTGAATATGCGCCTCGACGTGCTGTCGGCCAACGAAGACCTGTCGCGCTACGTGCTGTAAGGAGGCGAGCATGGCAAACAAGGCACTCGCAACCCGGCAAAAGATGCGGCTGCGCGTCGAGCCGTTTCAGCAATTCGGCAAGCCGCGCAATCCGCTTGCCGCACTGGCCAAGGCCCGCTCGGCCGGGGCACACGCCAAACCGTTGTCGAGCGAGCGCCAGGATGCCAAGCGGCAGTTGAAGAAAGTGAAGTTGACGGCGGACGAGGACGAGTGAGGTGAGAGAGTTGCGGCTCTCTCTGCCCCAGTTTCTTGCGGATCGTCGGGTTTGCATCGACACGCAAGACCGTGTGGCGTCATTGCGTCCAGTGGACTCGATGACGCGCCTACCCTACGAATCGATGTTGTGGATGGGCCTGGCCGCGCCGGGCTCTTGAGCCCATGCAGTCTCATCACTTGAACAGAAGCGCATCACGCGCGGACCACGACCGCTGACACCCGAGGTCGCCTACGGCCATCTTGCCTCTCTAACAATTCACCTGTACATTGTGCGGCGCCACCGCCAATGAACAGGAACCCCATGAGCTCCCCCGAGCTGATCGTCGACGTACTGCGCGCCGAGCTGCGCGCGGCGAACCTCACCTATAAAACCCTGGCCGAGCGCATCGACATGAGCGAGTCGAGCGTCAAGCGCCTGTTCGGCCAGAAAGACATGCCGCTGTCGCGCCTGGCCCAGATCTGCCAGGCGGCCGGCATCGCCCTGGAAGACGTGTTGCGCCGCGCCGCCGATGCCCGTCCGCAAGCCGACGCCCTCACCCTGCCCCAGGAAACCGCCCTGGTCGCCAAGCCGCACCTGCTGCTGGTGGCGATCTGCTGCCTGGGACACTGGACCTTCGAGCAGATCGTCGACAACTACCGCCTGACCGAGGCGGAATGCATCTCCGCCATGGCCGAGCTCGACCGGCTGGGCTTGATCGAGCTGCGCCCGCTGAACCGCTATGGCATGCGCGTCTCGCACGCCTTTCACTGGTTGCCGGATGGGCCGGTACAGCGATTCTTCCGCGAGTACATGGTGCCGGATTACTTTGCGGGCCGTTTCGATGGGCCGGGCGAAACGCTGATGTGCCTGCCTGCGCGCCTGTCGCCGGCCAGTGCGGCCGAGGTGGCGCAGAAGATCGCCCAGTTGGCGGCCGAGCTGGCAAGGTTGCACAAGCACGACCGCAGGCTGCCGGCCGAGGAGCGCGATGGGATGAGTTTGGTGGTTGGGTTCAGGTCGTGGGAGTTCGCGGCGTTCACGGCCTTGCGGCGCTAGGAAGTACGCTTAGCGAGACATGGCCCCAGGCTCGCGTACGCAACCGTACGGTCAAGGCCGCTGGCCTGGCCAACATCTCTGGGGCGTGGACCTTTGTTCGCGCCTCTGTCGTTTCTTACTGCGTTACCGGCTGGTCGCTCGATGGCTGCCCCATCACCCGCGTTGGCGGCGGCATCTGCGGCTGGGCCGGTGCGCCGTTACCCTGCACCGCCTGGTTGTACTGGTTGTAATTCGCGGCGGCCGGCGACGGCGGCGTTTCCTGCGGCGGTTCTTCGTTCGGGCCCACCACCGGGTCGACTTCGCCTGGCGGCGGCGGGCCGCGCACCACGGCGCCCGGCGCGGTTTGCGGTTCGACCGCCGGCATGGCGCCCACTGGTGCAGCCTGCATCGGCGGCGCCTGCGGCGGCATGGCCGCACCCGACAGCGGGATCGCCGGCTTGGTGTCAGCCATCAATTCCACACGCTTCATGACGCCGCCATCGGACAGCATCACGTAACGCGGGTGCACTTCGCTGATGGTCACGCCCGGCGCCAGTTCGCGCCCGACTTTCAGGGCCTTCGGCGGCTGGCCGTCGGCAACGATGATGGCCACGCTGTCGCGGCCGGCCGAGACGATGCCGGTCAATTGGTAATTGCTGACGACGGCCGTTGCGGCCTGGCCGCCGAACAAGGTGGCGGCGGCATCGGGCGCCGGCTCGGGGATGCCGGCCGGTGGCGCCGCGGCAAGTGGAGGCTGCTTTGGCTTGTACAACTGCATGGCCCAATAGGTGGCCGAGACCGCCAGGAAGACCAGCGCAAGCAGGGTGAGAAGGATGGGCAAACGCTTCATGATGTCCTTGTTAGCGCACCAGCTGGTTGATTTCAATGATCGGCATCAGGACGGCCAGCACGATCAGCAGCACGACCAGGCCCATGGCCAGGATCAGCACCGGTTCGAGCAGGCCGGCGATGGTCAGCGTGCGGCGTTCGAGGTCGGCCTGCTGCGAGTTGGCGGCGCGTTCCAGCATGGCCGGCAGTTCGCCGGTGATCTCGCCGGCGCGGATCATGTGCACCAGCATCGGCGGGAAATGCTTTTGCGCCGACAAGGCCCGCGCCAGGCTGACGCCTTCACGTACGCTGCCCGTCGCCTGTTCGACCAGCTCACGCATCGCAACGTTCGATAAAGTTTCGCGGCTGGTGTCCAAGGCACGCAAGATCGGCACGCCGGAACCGGTGGTGATCGCCAGGGTGCTGGCGAAGCGCGCCGTGTTCAGGCTGCGCTCGAACTTGCCGTAGACGGGCGCCGTCAGCAGCCAGGTGTGCCAGCGCCGTTTCAGCACGGGATTTTTCAGCGCGTTACGCCAGGCAAACCAGGCGCCGACCAAGGCCAGGCCCAGCACGATGCCCCAGGCGCGCATGAAGTCGGACACGGCCAGCATCACCACGGTCAGGAAAGGCAGCTTCTGCTTGGTATTGGCGAACACCGAGACGATCTGCGGCACCACATAGGTGAGCAGGAAGATCACGATGGCGAACGCGACCACGGTGACGATGGCCGGATAGGTGAACGCCAGTCGCACCTTTTGCACCAGCGCATTGCGGCGCTCGATGTAGTCCGCCAGGCGCGACAGCACCTTGGCCAACTGGCCGATCTGTTCGCCAGATGCGACCAGGGCGCGGTAGATCTCGGCGAAGTCGCGCGGGTGGTGCGACAGCGCTGCCGAGAAGGAAATACCGCCCATCACTTCCGAGCGGATCGAGGCGATCAGGTCGCGCAGGTAGGGCTTTTCGGCCTGTTCCAGCAGCGCCGTGAACGCTTGCTCGAGCGGCAAACCGGCTTCCAGCAGGCTGGCCAACTGGCGCGTGAACAGCGCCAGCTCGTTTTGCGACAGGCGCTCGCCGATGCCGCGCGCGCGGGTGGCGCCGGACGCATCGACCTGGGCCGCGATCGCTTCCACGCTCAACGGGGTCAGCCCCTGGGTGCGCAGGTCGGCGCGCGCGGCGCGCGGGCTGTCGGCGTTGACCACGCCCTTGCGCGTGGCGCCGCCCGTATCGACGGCTTCGTAACGGAATGCCGGCATGGCCTCAGTCCTTTGTCACGCGCAGCAATTCCGCCTGCGTGGTGACGCCTTCGCGCAGCCAGCGTTCGCCGTCTTCGCGCATGGTCTTCATGCCGCTGGCCTGGGCCGCCGTGCGGATCTCGGCTTCGGACGCCTGGTTGTGGATCTGGGCGCGGATGCGCTCGTCGGTTTCCAGCAACTCGTAGACGCCCACGCGGCCCTGGTAGCCGGTGTGGCCGCAACGCTCGCAGCCGACCGCATGCCATTGCACGCCATCGCTTTTCTTGCACTGCGGACAGAGCTTACGCACCAGGCGCTGCGCCATCACGCCCAGCAAGGATGACGACAACAGGAAGGGTTCGATACCCATGTCGAGCAGGCGGGTGACGGCCGCGGCGGCGTCGTTGGTGTGCAGGGTCGCCAGCACCAGGTGGCCGGTGAGCGAAGCCTGGACCGCGATCTGCGCCGTTTCCAGGTCGCGGATCTCGCCGATCATGATCACGTCCGGGTCCTGGCGCAGGATGGCGCGCAGGGCCTTGGCGAAAGTCATGTCGATGCGTGCGTTCACTTGCGTCTGGCCGACGCCGTTCAGGTCGTACTCGATCGGGTCTTCCACCGTCATGATGTTGGTGGTCGACGCGTTCAGGCGCGACAGCGCCGCGTACAGCGTCGTGGTTTTACCGGAACCGGTCGGGCCCGTGACCAGCACGATGCCGTGCGGCTGGTTGATGAGCTTGTCGAACTGCGGCAGCAAATCCGGGCTCATGCCCAGGTGCGACAGATCGAGGCGGCCCGCTTCCTTGTCGAGCAGACGCAGCACGGCACGTTCGCCGTGGCCGGTCGGCAAGGTCGACACACGCACGTCGACCGGTTTGCCGCCGATGCGCAGGATGATGCGGCCGTCCTG
>DAMABW010000396.1:0-4636 GCA_031999925.1 Massilia sp.
ATGCGCCCGCACCAGCCGCGCACGGCGAGGTAGAGACCGACCAGCACCACCAGCACCACGTGCAGGCCCTGGTAGGTCAGCATCGCTGCGATCGTCGCGCTCCAGGCCAGGCGGCGCGGCGCCAGGCCGGCCAATTGGTAGCCATGGAAGTCGAAGCCGAACGCGGCCACCACGGCCAGCACCGCCGCCAGCGCCAGCCAGGGCAGGCGCCGCTTGCCGACCGAGCGCGTGGCCGCGAAGACCAGGCCGGCCGCCGCAAGCAGCAAGCCGCTCGACAGCATTTGCCACATCGGTTCCGGCAGGCCGGCCGTCGGCGGCGGGCAGACGATCAGGCGCATCGAGATGTGGATGTAGGCGAATACCAGCGAAGCGAAGATGATGCCGTCGACAATCAGCATGATGATGGTCGCCCACCACGAATGCGAGTTCTTGCCGCGCGCGCCGACCGGCAGCACGAGGTCGTCCGACACGTGCGCTTCCTTCACTGGCGGCTTGCCGTCGGACTCCCACAGCCACGCCATGGTGCAGCCGATGGCGACCAGACCGCAGGTCCAGGCCAGCCAGGTCAGCTTCACGGTCAGCAGCAGGAAGAAGCCGGCAGTGCCGGCGGCGGCGACCAGGGGCAGCCAACTGTCGCCGGGCAGGATCATCAAATAGGTCGGGCGGGCGCCGATCGGGCTGGTGGCGATCGTCTCGCGCTTGCCGGTGACGGTGCCGGGCAGGTAGTGCTGGCCGGCTTCCACCTGCTCCGACAGATTCGGCTGCTCCCACAGCGGATCGGTCGAGGTGATGAGCGGGATGCTGCGCGTGGCGTAGTCTTCCGACGGCAGCCATTCCAGCGTGGACGCGTTCCACGGATTGCCAGGCGGTTTCGACGGCCGGCGCTGGGTGCGTATCAAGTCGGCCGCGAACACCAGCACGCCCGCCGCGAAGACAAAGGCGCCGACCGTGGACACCATGTTCAGCACCTGCCACTCCATCTCGGCCGGATAGGTGTACACGCGGCGCGGCATGCCCAGCAAACCGGTGATGTGCATCGGGAAGAAGGCGAGGTTGAAGCCGCCGAACATCAGCCAGAAGGACCAGCGCGCGACCCGCTCGGACAAACACTGGCCCTTGATCAGCGGGACCCAGTAGTACAGGCCGGCGAATACCGGGAACACCATCCCGCCGATCAGCACGTAGTGGAAGTGGGCGACGATGAAGTAGGTATCGTGCACCTGCCAGTCGAAGGGCAGCAGCGCCACCATCACGCCGGTCAGCCCGCCCAGCACGAAAATGAACATGAAGCCGCCCAGGAACAGGGCCGGCGCGTTCATCCGCACCTTGCCCTTCCACAGCGTGGCGATCCAGGCGAACACCTGGATCGCGGTGGGAATCGCCACCGCCATGCTGGCCGCTGAAACAAAACTCATCGTCATGATGCCCAGGCCCGCCGTGAACATGTGGTGTGCCCAGAGCGCGAAGCTGAAGAAGCAGACCACCACCAGCGCCACGATGATGGCGCGGCGGCCGACCAGGGCGGTGCCGGCAATCGTCGGGATCATGGTCGAGACCATGCCGGCCGCCGGCAGGAAGATGATGTAGACCTCGGGGTGGCCGAAGAACCAGAACAGATGCTGCCACAGCACCGGGTCGCCGCCGCGCGTGGCGTCGAAGAAGGGCCACTCGAAGGCGCGCTCGAGTTCGAGCAGGGCGGTGCCGGCGATCACGGCCGGGAAGGCGAACACGATCATGATGCCGACCACCAGCATGGCCCAGGCATACACCGGCATGCGCGACAGCGTCATGCCCGGTGCGCGCGTGAACAGGATGCCGACGATCAGTTCGATGGCGCCGGCAATCGCCGAGATCTCGATGAAGCCGATCCCGAGCAGCCAGAAGTCGGCGTTCAGCCCCGGCGAATACTGCTTGCCGGTGAGCGGCGGGTACATGAACCAGCCGCCGTCCGGCGCCAGGCCGACGAACAGGGTGCAGAAGAAGGCCAGGCCGCCGATCGCATACGCCCAGAAGGCATAGGCCGACAGGCGCGGGAAGGGCAGGTCGCGTGCGCCCAGCATGTTCGGCAGCAGGTAGACCGCCAACGCTTCCACGATGGGAATCGCGAACAGGAACATCATCACGCTGCCGTGCATGGTGAAGACCTGGTTGTAGGTCGAGGGCGAGAGCAGGTCGTTGTCGGGCACGGCCAACTGGGCGCGCATCAGCAGGCCCAGCACCCCGGCCAGCAGGAAGAACAGCAGCGCGGTGCCGATGTAGAGCAGACCGATGTTCGTGTTGTTGACGCTGGTGAGGAAGCGCAGGCCGCTCGGCGTGACCCAGGTCTTTTCCAGGCGCGGGAATTCCTCCGCCGGCCGCGGCAGGGAACTGGGTAGCGATGCAGGTGAGCGTGCTGCGGTGTCGGTCATTTCAGGTGTTCCAGGTAGGCCGCGAGGGCGTGCAGGGTCTCGCCATCGAGGTCGGCGGCGGCCGGCATGCGGGCGCCGGGCTTGATCGACTGCGGGTCGGCCACCCAGCCGGCCAGCGCGCCGCGGTGGTTGCGCAGGGTGCCGGCGGCGATGTGCAGGCGGCTGCCGACGTGGGTCAGGTCGGGGCCGAGCCGGGCATTGCCGTTCTCGCTTTCACCGCCGACGCCGCGCACCGTGTGGCAGGCCTGGCAGCGCTGCGCGAGGAAGGCGGCGCGGCCGCGTTCCAGCAGCTGTTCGTTTGGCGCGCCGGCGGTTGTGGCAGCCGGCCGGGCTTCGTTTGCCAGCCAGCGGTCGAATGCGGCCGGCTCCATCGCCACCACGTGCAGGGCCATGCGCGCATGCTGCTCGCCGCAGTATTCGGCGCACTGTCCGCGGTAGACGCCGGGCTTGTCGGCCTGGATGGTAAGCCCGGTCACGCGGCCCGGGACGGTATCCATCTTGCCGTTCAGGGCCGGAATCCACAGGCTGTGGATCACATCGCTCGAGCTCAAGCCCAGGTAGACCGGGCGCCCGACCGGGATGCGGATCTCGTTGGCGCTGGCGATCTCGCGGCCGCTGGCCGGGTCGTGGTAGCGCACTTCCCACCACCACATCTTGGCGGTCACGCCGACCGTGAAGGCGCCTTTCGAGGTTTGCGGCGTGAGCTCGGCGCTGCGCCAGGTGCTCCACACCAGCAGGATGCTCAGCACCACGAAGGGGAAGGCGAAGCCGGCGCCGACGATCCAGCGGCGCGGGTTGACCGGCTCCGGACGGCGCCGCGCGGCGATGACCATCAGCGCCATCACGCCGGCAAAGATCACGGCGCCGCCGACGAACAGCACCCAGGCGAAGTCGGCGATGATGGACGCGTCCGGCCCTGCCGGATGCAGGACCGATTGCGCGGTCGCGCTCGATTCAACAGGCATCGGCGCGCTCATTCCAGCGTGTACAGGTAGGCCGCCATGTGGCGCGCTTCCTCGGGGGAGACGCCCACGTCCGGCATCAGGGTGCCGGGCTTCATGGCTTGCGGATTATCGAGCCAGCGGACCAGATTGTCGGGCACGTTCGGGATGCCGCCGGCGATGTAGCTCTTGTGTCCGAAGGCCACCAGGGGCGGGCCGGCATTGCCGTGGGCGCCGGGCACCTCGGGAATCTCGTGGCAGGCCGCGCACTGGTATTGCGCCATCAGGCGCTGGCCCTGTTTCGGGTCGCCGCCGGCGACTGCCGGCGCGGCTGGCTTGTCCTTGCCGCAGCCGGCCAGCGCGCCTGCGCACAGCAGCGCAGCGAGCAGCCTGGGCCAACATCGGGAGGTCGGGAAAGGAGAAAGAAGGAGCATGCGCACAATTCGAAATAACGAAAAACCGGTGTCTCTTTATAATACAAGAATAGCAATATCTTATTTTCAACTGTGTGCGCCCTTGAAACGGACCCGATGCCTCGCCGATGCCTTCCAACCGCCAACGCCTGATCCTCAAAACCATCGCCGCCACGCTTGCCGTTACCGGGCTTGCCGCCGCTGCCATCGGCGGGATCGTGCTGCGCGCCGGCTGGTACGACATCACCGCCATCAGTTCGCACTGGCAGCCGGTGTACACGGTGCTGGAAACCGGCATGCATTACTCGGTGCGGCATTACGCGCGCAATGTCGAGGTGCCGCAGCTCGGCGACCCGCAGCAGATCAAGCGCGGTGCGGCCCTGTACGCCGCCAATTGCGCCCAGTGCCACGGCGGCCCCGGCTTTGCCCAGTCGCCGATCGGGCAAAGCATGCAGCCGGTACCCGGCCCGCTGATCGACGCCGGCAAGCGTTGGGGCCAGCGCGAGCTGTACTGGATCACGCGCAAGGGCATCAAGATGAGCGGCATGCCTGCCTGGGAATATCACATGAGCGAAGCCGATACCTGGGCGGTGGTGGCTTTCATGGGCGTGCTGCCGACACTGTCGTCGCGCGACTATGTTGCCGTCACGAACACCCAGGTGAACACGGCCACGCCGGTCACCGCGCCAATGGCGGAGGATGCGCCATGAGCCGCCTCCTTCTGACCCCATTGTTGCTGGCGCTGCTGGCCGGCTGCGGCAAACCGAACGAAGCGCCGGCCGGCCTGCAGGGCGACCCCGAACGCGGCCGCATTGCGCTGGCCCAGCATGCCTGCCGTGCCTGCCACATGATCCCCGGCGTGACCGGTTCCGAG
>DAMABW010000397.1:0-4630 GCA_031999925.1 Massilia sp.
GTCGGTGCGGTGGCCGTCTCGGGACGCTGGCCCAGGTTGCCGGAGCGGCTTTCGTGGCCGATGGCCGTGATCCGGCCGCGCTTGTCGGTGCCGATGCGAATGCGCTGGATGGTGGCGGCGCGGTGCGTGGTGTTGTTGAACATCAGGGCGCGCTGTAGCGTCACTTTGACTGGACGCTTCAGTTGGCGCGCCGCCAGCGCGGCCAGCACGGCGTCGGACAGGATCGAGCCCTTGCCGCCGAAGCCGCCGCCGATATACGGCGACACGATGCGGATCTTGTCCTGGGCGATGCCGAGGATCTTGGCCATGTCGCGCGTACCCCAGGTAACGAGCTGGATCGCGGTCCACAGGGTCAATTCGTCGCCGTTCCAGGCCGCGATGGTGGCATGCGGCTCCATCATCGCGTGTGCGTGGTCGGGCGTGGTGTAGCGCGCGTCCAGCGTGACCGGGGCGGCGGCAAAGGCGCCGTCGAAGTCGCCCACCGCCGTGCGCAGCGCGTCTTCCTTCTGGAGTTCCTGCTTGCCCGCCGGCTTGATCGGCGCTTTCGTCAGGTCGAAGCTGCCCGCCTTGCGCACGTAGCGCACCCGCGCCAGCGCGGCCGCGGCGCGTGCCTGCTCGAAGGTCTCGGCCACGACCAGCGCCACCGCCTGGTGGTAATGGTCGACCTCGGGCCCCGCCAGGGCCTTGGCGACGTAGAAGCCGCCGACGTCCAGCCTGCCGGCGTTCTGCGCGGTCACGATGCCGATCACGCCGGCCGACGTGCGCGCCGCCTGCAGGTCGATCGATTCGATACGGCCCTTGGCGATGCCGGCGCCGACCACATAGCCGTAGGCGGCGTTCGGCGCCTGGGCGTCCTGTTCGTAGGCATAGGTGGCGCGGCCGGTGGTCTTCAGCGGCCCGTCGATGCGTTCGGTCGGTTTGCCGACCACGCGCAGGCGGTCGATCGGGTTGGTGCCTGCCGGGGTGTCGAATTTCATCGTCGCTCCTGATGGGTGGCGCGGCGCGGTATGCCGCATGGCCTGCTTGTCATGGTGATCAGGAACGACTGTACTGCCAGTGCCGGGTCCTGAACAGACTGTTCGCCAGCTAAGTCTTATGAACAGCGCTCATGAATGGCCGGTTCTACCGGTTCGCACTACAATGCTGGCGCGACCATCCACCCGAAAGAACCATGAGCACCACCGACCTGCCCTTCCGCGCCACCACCGGCGAAGCCTGCGACTGGCTGGCTTTTCAAACCGGTACACCCTGGACCCTGGCACGCCTGCTCGAGCACGAACTCACGCCCTACGTCTGGCTCGACTACGACCCGGCCTACCCCGACCTGTTCGGCGACGCCAACGGCGGCTACGCGGCGCCGATCTTCTTCGAGGACGACATCGCGCGCCTGGCTGCCGGCAGCGAGGACGTGCTGATCACGATCACCAAGGACGCCTACAAGATCGTTGCGCGCTTGCCGGAGCCGGGCTTCACGCGGCCGTTGACGGACCTGCGCTTTCAGAAGAAGGACATCGAGAAGCTGGCCGGCAGGCTGAAACATGCGGCTGAAGCGCCGGCGGAAAAGGCCAAGCCTGCCGCCGAATCGCAGCTGGGTATCGGCAAGGCGGAGGTGCTGGCCGCCTTTGGCTCGATCGTGCGCATGAACCTGGAAAAGGCGCTGGACGATGCCATCGGCATTTTTGGCGACGACGGCGCACGCGTGAAAGCCAGTGTGCGCAAGTCGAAGCGCAACGCGGTATGGAACCCGGTGACGCTTGCGCTGGGACTGCACGACGTCTACCGCGCGCCGCTCGGCGCCCTGAAGCGCGCCTTCAAGACCCACGACTGCCTGCTGGACTGGAACGAGAACTGGGAGCAGTCGCTGCGTTTGCTTGGTAAATAAGCCGGGTAAATGAGTTAGCGCGCCAGCAGGCGTTTCAGCTGCGCCGCCTGGTAGGCGCCGAAGGTGTCGCTGAACAGGGTACGGATCAGCGGGTCGTCGACCACGTCGGCCTCCAGCAGGTCGCGCTCGGTGTCGGGGTCGAACACGGTGTCGTTGATGCGCAAGTACATCGTGGTCAGCGACTCGCCCTGTTCCAGCGCGCCATACAGCTTGGTGGCCGGGATCTCAGTGGTCCAGCCCAGCGGTTCTTCACTCTCGTCGAGGCTGGCCTTGCCCTCGGGCGCCAGGCGGTAGCGCCAACGGGTCACGGCGCCATCGCTGTCGACCACCGACAGCTGCCAGATGCGCGGCTGCTCGAAGTAGTCCGACGCCGCTTCGACCTCGCCATACTTCTCTACCAGCCCGTTGCGGCAGTAATCCAGCACGCGCTCGTGCTGGGCGGCGGTCAGCGGCGCGAAATGGCGCGCGATCTCGCTCGTCGGCGGCGCGGCCGCATTGCCCTCGTAGACGTAGTCGACATGCTGGTCGCCGAGCGGGATTACCCAGGGCAACGGCGGCGCCGGCTGCAGTCCGGCCGCATCGAGCCTGACCGAGACGCCCGGGTCCAGGCGCACGACGCGCGCCTGCGGCAAGGCTGCGCCGACTTCGCGCCCGAACTGTGCGTACGAGATCGGAAAAAAGGCCCGGTTGTACCAGGACCAGGGCTCCTGCAGGAACTGGCAGGAGCTCGGCACCACGTAGCGCGGCGCCAGCGCTTTCAGTTGATCGATCCACTCTTCCGGCAGCGTCGGCGGCGCGGCCGCGTGGCGCGACGGCGCCAGCACCTCCAGCTCGCGCATGGTCTGGAAGGGCCACAGCACCATGTCCCACGGCCCTTCGTCGACCAGTTGGCCCAGGGTCGTATCGTCGATCCAGGAGTCAACCACGTTCAGCACGTTCATGCCGGCGGCGCGCACCTGGAACATCGAATCCACATCGGCATCCATCGCCTCGCGCGGCGTTACCGCGAAAGGGCCGACCGTCACCGGCTGGTTCAGGCGCAGCGGCTGCACGTTTGCAAAGCCGAGCTGGCGCAGCATGTCGAACAGCTCGTCGAAAATGCAGTACAAATAGATCGGCGTCGCGCGGTCGAGCAGGTCCAGGCTCTCGAGCGAGCAGTGGTCGTCATGGAAGTGCGAAATGAAGACGGCGTCGAAACGCTGCTGCCGGATCGCCGCCTCGTCGAAGCGCATGCCTGGGAAGGCATGGCAGTTGCGGCTGAACGGGTTCTCGAAGATCGTATCGAAGGCGATGCGCGTGCCTTCGCACTCGAAGACGTAGCCCGCGTGCAGGATGCGGGAGATGGTGATGGCTGGTGTCATGGTGTTCATGCGGTGATCGTTTCGTGGAGCGGCACTGTCAGGGTCCAGGTCGTGCCCTGCCCCGGCGCCGAGGCCACGTCGAGCGTGCCGATGCCGGCCGCGCGCTCGCGCATGCCGGGGATGCACCAGTGGCCGACGCGGCCGCCGTCGTGCAGCACTGCAGGCGGGATGCCGCGGCCGTCATCGGCCACGCTCGCTTCCAGTGCCTGCGCATCGTAGCGCAAGCTGACCGTGACCTTGCCCGGCTGGGCATGCACGAAGGCGTTCCAGACCGCCTCGCGTACGATGGCAAACACTTCGTCGGCGGTTGCGTCGTCCAGCACCACGGGTTTGCCGCGCGTGACGACATCGAAGGCGACGCCGCCTTCGCGCGCCAGTGCTTCGCCATATTCGGCGATGGCGCACGCCAGACCGGTCTGGCCGACGCTCTCGCCGCGCAGGCCGGCCACGCGGTCGCGCCCTTCGCCCAGCACCTGGCTGGCGGATTGCAGCGCGTCTTCCAGGGGCTGGCGTTCCTCGGGGCGCAGGCGCTGCACGGCAGCGCCCAGCTTCAGTACCAGGCCCTGCACCGATTGCAGCACCGTGTCGTGCAGTTCGCGCGCGATGCGTTCGCGTTCGGCCAGGCGCTCGTTCATCTGGGCCCGGACCCGTGCCGCCACCCGGCGCAGCCGGAAGCGGTGCAGCAGCCACAGGCCGGCCGCGAGCAGCAGCACGCACAGGATGCGGAACCACAGGGTTTGCGTCAGGCTCGGTGCCAGCGTGAACGACAGTGCCGCCCCCTCCTCGTTCCACACGCCGTCGTCGTTCGAGGCCAGCACGCGGAAGCGGTACGCGCCCGGCGCCAGGTTGGTGTAGAGGGCCGAGCGGCGCCGCTCCGGCTCCTGCCAGCCCGCGTCCACACCTTCCAGCCGGTAGCGAAAACGCATGCGCTCCGGCGCGCGGAAACTGAGCGCCGTGAAGTCGATCTCCAGCGTGCCCATGCCCGGCGCGAGGCGCACCGCATCGCGCACGGGGTAATCGATGCCATCGCCCTTGAGCCCCGTGATCGCGACCGGCGGCGCCAGCGTGTTGCGCGGCAGTGCCGCCGGGTCGAAGCCGACGGTGCCCGCCGAGGTCGAGAACCACAGCTTGCCGTCGGCGCTGCGGATCGCCGACGGCAGCGGCGTGATGCCGCTGGCGGTGCCGGGCAAGCCGTCGCGGTAGTCCAGGCGCTCGAATCCGACGCGGTAGCCGGGCTGCTCCAGCGCCTTATGCAACTCGGCGCGGGCAATCGCGGAGACGCCGGTGCCGCCGTTCAGCCACAGGCTGCCGTCGTTTGCGAAGACTAGGCCGGTGATGCCGGTGAACGGGTCGCCGCCGCGCCCGGCCACGGCCGTGAAGCGCGTGC
>DAMABW010000398.1:0-4629 GCA_031999925.1 Massilia sp.
GTCGTGATGCATAGTCCTCCCTATACTCGTTTTAAATAAAAAAGCATCACCGCAGGAGACACCGACGCATGGAAATGAAGCTTCACCATCGGCCCGAGCAGGAATCCGCGCCAACCCAGCAGCCCTATACCGGCCGCCCGATGCAGCGCATCGAAGACGCTTCGCTGCTCACCGGCCACGGCCAGTACGGCGACGACGTCGGCGTCAAGCCGGGCACCCTGCAGGCCGTGGTGGTGCGTTCCCCGCATGCGCACGCTACCGTCAACCGCATCGACATTGCCCGCGCCGCAGCAGCACCCGGCGTGCGCGCCGTGCTCACCGGCGCCGATATCCGCGACTGGTCGAAACCTTTTGTCGTCGGCGTCAAGGCGCCGATGGAGATGTGGGCGCTGGCCGTGGACCGGGTGCGCTACGTCGGCGAACCGGTGGCGGTAGTCGTGGCCGATACCCGTTATCTGGCCGAAGATGCGGCGGACATGGTGGTGGTCGACTACACCCAGCTCGACCCGGTCACCTCCATCGACGACGCGATCCTGCCCGATGCCCCTATCCTGCACGAAGGCGTGGGCAGCAACGTGGTCAGCGACCGCCATTTCCGCTACGGCGAACCGGAAGCCGCCTTCGAGAACGCTCCGCATACGGTCGAACTCACGGTGCGCTACCCGCGCAATTCCTGCACCCCGATCGAAGGCGCGGTGGTGGTGGCCGACTGGCAGTCGGAAGAAGAAGGCTACGACGTCGCCTCCAACTTCATGGGCCCGTTCTCGCTGCACACCGTGATGGCTCTGGCCCTGCGCGTACCGGGCCACAAGCTGCGCCACCGCACCTTCCGCGATTCCGGCGGCAGCTTCGGCGTCAAGCACGCGGTGTTCCAGTACGTGGTGCTGATGTGCCTCGCTTCGCGCAAGGCCGGCGCGCCCGTCAAATGGGTCGAAGACCGCCTCGAACACCTGGCCGGCCTGACCTCGGCCACCAACCGACTGTCTACCATCCGCGCCGCCGTGAAAAGCGACGGCCGCATCACGGCGCTGGAATACGACCAGTTCGACGATTGCGGCGGTTACCTGCGCGCGCCGGAACCCGCGACCTTCTACCGCATGCACGGCTGCCTGACCGGCGCCTATGCGATCCCGAACCTGCTGGTACGCAACCGCGTGGTCCTGACGAACAAGACCCCGGCCGGCCTGGTGCGCGGCTTCGGCGGCCCGCAGGTCTACTTTGCGCTGGAACGGCTGATGCAGCGCATCGCCGTGGAACTGCAGCTCGATCCGGTCGACCTGTACCGCCGCAACTTCATCCCGGCCGACGCCTTCCCGTATCAAGCCGCGGCCGGCGCCCTGATCGACTCGGGCAACTACCAGCGCGCGCTGGAGCTGGTGCAGGGCGAAGGCCGCCTGGCCGAACTCTACGCGCGCCGGGATAAAGCCCGCGCCGAAGGCCGCCTGTACGGCATCGGCTTTGCCGCCATCGTCGAACCCTCGATCTCGAACATGGGCTACATCACCACCGTGCTGCCGAAGGAAGCGCGCGCCAAGGCCGGGCCGAAGAACGGCGCCATCGCCTCGGCCAGCGTCGCCATCGACCCGCTCGGCGGCGTGAACGTGACCATTGCCTCGGCCCCTGCCGGCCAAGGCCACCGCACCGTCTGCGCCCAGGTCGTGGCCGACGTGTTCGGCATCGTGCCCGACGGCGTGGCCGTGAACGTGGAATTCGATACGCAAAAGGATGCCTGGTCTGTCGCCGCCGGTAACTACTCGAGCCGCTTCGCCGGCGCTGTGGCCGGCACCGTGCACCTGGCGGCAGTCAAATTGCGCGACAAGCTGGCCGCCATCGCCGCGCCCCAGCTGGGCGTGGACGCGGCCGACATCGTGTTCGAAGACGGCAAGGTGTTCGCCAAAGCCGATCCGGCCAAGTCGCTGCCCTTCCTGCGCATGGCGGCCAGCCCGCACTGGGCGCCGGCCCTGCTGCCGGCAGGCGTGGAACCGGGCCTGCGCGAAACCGCCTTCTGGACCGCGCCACAGCTCGGCGCGCCGGACGAACAGGACCGCGTGAACACTTCGGCCGCCTATGGCTTTGCCTTCGATGTCTGCGGCGTGGAAGTCGACCGCCACACGGGCCGCGTGCGCATCGACGATTACGTGACCACCCACGACGCCGGCAAGATCCTGAACCCGGCCCTGGCCGACGGCCAAATCCGCGGCGCCTTTGCCCAAGGGCTGGGCGCGGCGCTGATGGAAGAATTCCGCTACGGCGAAGACGGCAGCTTCCAGTCCGGCACCTTTGCCGACTACCTGGTGCCGACCACCTGCGAAGTACCCGAGCCGCACATCCTGCACATGGAAACGCCCTCGCCCTTCACGCCGCTGGGCGCCAAGGGCCTGGGCGAAGGCAACAACATGAGCACCCCGGCCTGCATCGGCAATGCCGTGGCCGACGCGCTGGGCGTGAAAGACATTGTGCTGCCGCTGACGCCGTCGAAGGTGATGGACCTGATCGGCGGCGACGAACCGCCGCCCTCGTCGTCGGCCAAGGTGGCGCCGGCCGCACCGGAGTACGCACCGCTCGCCGCCGACTCGCCGGCCAACGCCAACGCGGCCGACAGCGCGGCGGCCAAGCCGGCCAAGGGCGGCAAGTCGCTGGCCGCACGCGGCGAGGTGAAACTCGATGCCTCGCCCGAAGCCGTGTTCCGCGTACTGCTCGACCCGGTGGCGCTGGCCAAGGTCATCCCGGGCTGTAACGCGCTGGAGCCGGTCGGCGAACACCGCTACCGTGCCGACGTGACCGTGGGCGTGGGCATGGTCAAGGCGAGATATGCCGCCGAAGTGGCCCTGTCAGAACTCGATCCGCCGCGCAGCCTGCGCCTGGCCGGCACCGGCTTGTCGTCGGTGGGCAGCGCCAGCGGCAGCGGGTTGGTGACGCTGGAAGCTGCGGGCAGCGGCACCCTGCTGCGCTACGACTACGCCGCGCAAGTATCGGGCAAGGTCGCGGCGGTAGGCAGCCGCATGCTCGAAGGCGCGGCCAAGATCGTGCTGAACCAGCTGTTCGAACAACTCGGGCGCGAAGCCGGCGGCGCAACGACCGCTTCTGCGGACGCTTCCGCGCCGGTAAAACCCAGCCTCTGGCAACGCCTGCTGGCCCTGTTTGGAGGTCAACGATGAAACCGCAAGCTTTCGATTACGCCCGTCCCGACAGCGCCGAGGAAGCGGTGTCCCTGCTGGCCGACGCCGGCGACGATGCGCGCATCCTGGCCGGCGGCCAGTCGCTGATGGCGGTACTGAACCTGCGCCTCGCGCAGCCGAGCGTCCTGATCGACATCTCGCGCGTGCCGGACCTGAACTACGTGCGCGCGGACGGCAAGCACCTGGCGATCGGCGCCGCCGCGACCCAGGGCAGCGTCGAGTGGCGCGCAAGTCTCAAGCAGGAAGTGCCGCTGCTGGCCCAGGCCTTCCCCCACATCTCGCACTTCCAGATCCGCAACCGCGGCACTGTCTGCGGCTCGGTGGCCCACGCCGACCCGAGCGCCGAACTGCCGCTGGCTTTGCTGGCCCTGGAGGGCGAAGTCGTGCTGCGCAGCCGCCGTGGACGCCGCGTCGTCGCTGCCGCCGACTTCTTCCAGGGCATGCTGATGACGGCGCGCGCCCAGGACGAACTGGTCGAGGAAGTGCGCTACCCGCTGGCGCAAAGCGGCGTGCGCTATGCCTTCGACGAGTTCTCGGGCCGCCATGGCGACTTCGCGGTTTGCGCGGTAGCCGCGGTGGTGAAGCCGGACGGCATCCGCCTGGCCGTGGGCGGCGTTTCGGATCGCCCGGTCGTGCGCGCCTGGCCGCGCCTGGATGGCGCCGAGTTGGACGCCGCCATCAACGACTTCGCCTGGGAACTCGGGGCAAAAGACGATCACCACGCTTCGGCCAAGTTCCGGCGTCAACTGGTGCGCCACCTGGGCCGCGCCGCAATCGACAAGGCAATCCCATGAAGACTTACCGTAAAGACGATGTCGTGCGTATCAAGCTGGTACTGAATGGCCAGCAGCGCAGCGGCACCTGCGAATCGCGCACCCTGCTGTCGGACTTCCTGCGCCACGAACTGGGCGCCACCGGCACCCACGTCGGCTGCGAGCACGGCGTCTGCGGCGCCTGCACCGTGAACATCGACGGCGTGGCGGGCCGCTCCTGCATGACGCTGGCCGTGCAGGCCGAAGGCTGCCAGGTCGATACCGTCGAGGGCTTGAACAAGGACGTCGAGGGGCTGTCCGATTTGCAGCAGGCCTTCCGCCGCAACCACGCGCTGCAATGCGGCTTCTGCACGGCCGGCATCCTGATGTCCTGCACCGACTACCTGCAGCGTAACCCGGACCCGAGCGAGAGCGAAGTGCGCGAGATGCTGTCGGGCCACCTGTGCCGCTGCACCGGCTACACCAACATCGTGAAGGCGGTGCTGGAAACGGCCGCCGAACGCCTTGGCCGCCCGCATGGCGCCGCGCTCGCACCCGACACCGCCGGCCATGCCGCAACCGGCCCCGCCGAACAGGCGCGCCTGGTGAACGCCTGAACCACGGCGACAGACAAACGACAACAATAGGAGGAGAACATCGTGCTGGATCTTGGACGCACATTCCTGCAAAGCGTGGAA
>DAMABW010000399.1:0-4625 GCA_031999925.1 Massilia sp.
CGACAAGAAGACCGTGTCGCAGATCGCTACCGAGATGGGCGAACTCTCAAGCCAGGCCCGCGAAGGCAAGCTCTCGCCAGCCAACATGCAGGGCGCGAGCTTCACCATTTCGTCGCTGGGCGGCATTGGCGGCACCGCTTTCACGCCGATCATCAATGCGCCTGAAGTGGCCATCCTCGGCCTGTCGAAGTCGGCCATGAAGCCGGTCTGGGATGGCACCACCTTCCAGCCGCGCCTGATGCTGCCGCTGTCGCTGTCGTACGACCACCGCGTCATCGACGGCGCCGGCGCCGCCCGCTTCGCCGCCTACCTGGCCGAAGTGCTGGCCGACCTGCGCAAGACCCTTCTGTAAGGAGCGCCGAGCATGAGTACTGTTGAAGTAAAAGTCCCGAACATCGGCGATTTCAAGGACGTCGAGATCATCGAACTGATGGTCAAGCCCGGCGACACGATCAAGGTCGACCAGTCGCTGGTCACCGTGGAATCGGACAAGGCCTCGATGGAGATTCCATCGACCCACGCCGGCGTGGTGCAGGAACTGAAGGTCAAGGTCGGCGACAAGGTGAACGAAGGTTCGCTGCTGCTGATGCTGGATGAAAGTGGTGCGGGTGCCTCGGCGCCTGCCGCTGCTGCGCCGCCCCCCGCCGAAAAGCCTGCCGAATCGTCCAAGCCCGACGCGCAGATCGGCGCGCAAGCCGTTGCGCCAACCGCCGCCGCAGGTCCGACCGACTCCTACGCACCGGCGCATAAAGCCGACGCCGCTGCCCCGAACGCCGTGCCTGCGCCGAACGCGGCCAGCTACAGCGGCCAGGTCGACATCGAATGCGAAATGATGGTGCTGGGTGCCGGCCCTGGCGGCTACTCGGCCGCCTTCCGTTCGGCCGACCTGGGCATGAACACGGTGCTGGTCGAGAAGTACGCCACTCTCGGCGGCGTCTGCCTGAACGTGGGCTGCATCCCGTCGAAGGCACTGCTGCACGTGGCGCACATCATGGACGAGACCGCGCACATGGCCGACCTCGGCGTTTCCTTCGCTAAGCCGGAAGTCGACCTCGACAAGCTGCGCGCGCACAAGGACAAGGTCATCAAGACCATGACCGGCGGCCTGGCCGGCATGGCCAAGGCGCGCAAGGTGAACGTGGTGCAGGGCGTGGGCCAGTTCCTGTCGCCTAACCACATCGAAGTCAGCGCAGCCGATGGCAGCAAGAAGGTCGTGAAGTTCGCAAAAGCGATCATCGCCGCCGGCTCCGCGGTCGTGAAGCTGCCTTTCGTGCCGGAAGACCCGCGCATCGTCGATTCGACCGGCGCGCTGGAGCTGCGCCAGGTACCGAAGCGCATGCTGGTCATCGGCGGCGGCATCATCGGCCTGGAAATGGCAACCGTCTACTCGACCCTCGGTGCGCGCATCGACGTGGTCGAGATGATGGACGGCCTGATGCAGGGCGCGGACCGCGAGGCCGTCAAGGTCTGGCAGAAGTTCAACGCCCACCGCTTCGACAACATCATGTTGAAGACCAAGACCGTCGGCGTGGAAGCGCTGCCGGAAGGGATCAAGGTCACGTTCGAATCGGCTGAAGAAGGCACCGCCGCACCGGAACCGCAGCTGTACGACATGGTGCTGGTGGCCGTGGGCCGCAGCCCGAACGGCAAGAAGATCGCCGCCGACAAGGCTGGCGTGGCAGTGACCGACCGCGGCTTCATCGGCGTGGACGGCCAGATGCGCACCAACGTGCCGCATATCTTCGCCATCGGCGACCTGGTGGGCCAGCCGATGCTGGCGCACAAGGCCGTGCATGAGGCCCACGTGGCTGCCGAAGCGGCGCACGGCGAGAAGGCCTACTTCGACGCCAAGGTGATTCCATCGGTGGCCTACACCGATCCGGAAGTGGCATGGGCCGGCATCACCGAAGACGAAGCCAAGCAGAAGGGCATCAAGGTCGAGAAGGGCCACTTCCCGTGGGCCGCCTCGGGCCGCGCCGTCGCCAACGGCCGCGCCGAGGGCTTCACCAAGCTGCTGTTCGACGCCGAGACCCACCGCATCATTGGCGGCACCATCGTCGGCACGAATGCCGGCGACATGATCGGCGAGATCGCTCTCGCCATCGAGATGGGCGCGGATGGCATCGACATCGGCAAGACGATCCACCCGCACCCGACGCTGGGCGAGTCGATCGGCATGGCGGCGGAAGCCTACGAAGGCGTCTGCACGGACTTGCCGCCGCCGCGCAAGCGTTGAGCTGACAGTTCGCAGGAATGAAAACGGGACCGCAAGGTCCCGTTTTTTATGATCAGCCGCTACGCGGAAATGGATGGTGACGCCAACCGTACGGTGGGCACTCCGTGCCCACGCGGTTACGTGCGTATCCTTTTTGCGTTGGCGGTGATCGTTCGCCCACTGGCCCAACCATCATCGGGGACGCTGGCCGGGTTTGACGTTCGCGGGCGACATGCCACGGACGCGGGCCAACCGCAGACGCACGTAACCGCGTGGGCACTTCGTGTTTGAGGCCCCCGGCCTCAAACACCCCACCGTACGGGATACGCCCCGAGCCGCATCACATCTGCCGGAACAAATCCACGTAATTTCGGCTCACCACCAACTGCTCGTCACGCCCCTTGAGCTTCACATGCAGGCGCCCGCGGAAATCCGTCCGCGTCCCTGCCACATGCTTCGCCGCGACAATCACCCCGCGGTGAATCTGCCAGAACTGCTGCGGATCGAGCTGTTCCTTCAGCTTGGCCAGCGGCGTGCGGATCAGGCTCTCGCCATCGGCCAAAAACACGCTGGTGTACTTGTCGTTGCTCTGGAAGTAGATCACCTCGTCCACCGCAATCAACCTTGTCTCCGCCCCTTGCGCCGCGCGTATCCACTGCAGCGGCGCCGGCGCGGCTGCAATCGACGGTGACGACACGCCCAGCTGCCGCAGCAGCGCCTGCAAGGCATCCGGCGCCACGCTTGGCGCCGGCGCCGACGAGCGCAAGGCCTCGCGCAACCGGTCCACGGTACGCTGCAGCCGCTCCAGCCCAATCGGCTTCAATAAATAATCAAACGCCGCATGCTCGAACGCATGCACTGCATACTGCTCGTGCGCCGTGGTGAACACGACCCGCGGCGGACGACCACCGGCGCACAGCCTTGCCGCCAGCTCGATGCCGGTCAGTCCCGGCATCTGGATATCGAGGAAAACCACATCCGGCGCCAGTTCGTCGATCAGCTCCAGCGCCTGGATGCCGTTGGCGGCGCGGGTTACGCGCAGTTCGGGCCAGGCCTGGGCCAGCTGGGCAGCGAGGTAGTCCAGCAAATGCGGTTCGTCGTCGGCGATCAGGGCGCGGGGGGAGTCGATGGCGTCACCTTCGTGAGTGGCAGCAGCAGGCGCGAAGTCACGCCGCAGGGTTGGTTTTCGATTAATTGTAGCTGAGCTCTTGGACCGTGCAGCTGGCGCACCCGCTCGCGCAGGTTCGACAGGCCGACACCGCCACCAGGGCGCGGCGGTGCATGCCCCAGACCCATGCCGCTGTCGCTCACCTCCACGCACAGCGCGTCGTCGATCACCTGCGCGCGCACCAGGATGTCGCCGCCTTCCATCTTCGGTTCGATGCCGTGCATGATGGCGTTCTCGATCAGCGGCTGCAGCAGCATCGGCGCGATCGGCAGCTGACGCGTGTCCGAGTCCGCCTCGATGCGGTAGCGCAGCCGCGCACCCATGCGCACGCCGAGTACGTCGAGGTAGGCGCGGACCAGGTCGAGCTCACCGCCCAGCGTGGCTGATTCGGCGCGGCTGGCGGCCAGGCTGGCGCGCAGGTAGTCGATGAAGCGCTCCAGCATGCGCCGCGCCTGCGCCGGCTGGGTGTCGATCAGGCTGACCACATTCGCCAGCGTGTTGTACAGGAAGTGAGGTTCGATCTGGGCCTGCAGCGCGCGCAGTCTCGCCTCGGCCAGCATGCGC
Organism: Massilia sp.; assembly: GCA_031999925.1. GTDB lineage: Bacteria > Pseudomonadota > Gammaproteobacteria > Burkholderiales > Burkholderiaceae_D > Telluria. Next base: position 3,948 of record DAMABW010000399.1, read on the forward strand.
CCGGCGGCGGCGATCTGCTCCTGCTGGCGCGCGGCCAGGGTCTCGCGCTCGATGCGGCGCTCGCCGGCAAACAGCACCAGGCGGATGATCACCGCCGTACCGACGGCATACACGGCAATGGTCATCATCGGCCCCGAGCGCAGCACGTCCAGCGGATGGGCGTTCGACAGCACGACGCGCATCAGCGCGATGCCGAGCAGGGCGCCGATGCAGGACACCGCCATCTGCGCCAGGCGCGGGCGCCAGCCCTTGCCCGATACCGCCATCGGTGCGAAACGGCGCAGGCTGTACAGCGCGCCGTGGATCAGGAAGCCGACCACGTTGGCGCCGATCAGCATCACGACCAGCCGCGGGCCGAACGACCCAGGGCGCCCGGCCAGCCACTGCTCGGCGGCGGCAAGCACCAGGCCGATCAGGCAGTTCCACACCAGGGTATAGATCACATTGCGCAGCGGCGACGCGCGGATGCGGCGGAACGGCGCCAGCACTTCGAGCGGATGCACGCCGCGCGGCGTCTCGGAAGGGGAAGTCGACATGGTGCGGAACATGATCAGGAAGCCAAGAAATTACCATGAAAGCAGTGCGGTGTGCGATAGGGCAACCTGGCCAGGGCCAGCGGTCCGACCTTGACCTTCGCCGCGTCGAACACGGTCAAGACGCCGACGCCGCGCCGCGTGT
>DAMABW010000400.1:0-4620 GCA_031999925.1 Massilia sp.
GAAAGCGGACATTTCTACTTTGCCTTTACACGGTGGGCACCCCGTGCCCACGCGGTTACGTGCGCGACCTTGCACCCGCTGCGGGAATGTGTCGCTGGTACCCCCAAGCGAAGCCACGCCGCATTGTCGGTTTGCCTTCATTGCTTGTGTTTCGAGCGACACCTCACCGTAGCGGACTCCGGAACCGTGCGTACCGCGTGGGCACGGAGTGCCTAGCGCGGCCCGGCCCACCCTACAACCCTTCGCCCTCAATGTTTGAACGCCGCATCCGGCGGCGGCGCCATCGCCGGATGCGGCGCCATACCATCCTGGTCCGCCAGCTTCACGATCGACAGCGGATGCGCAAACCGTATCCCTTCGCGCGCGAACCTGCGGTAGATCTCGAGCAGGATGCCCTGCTGGGTATCCATGTGCGCGATGTAGTCCGGGCTCTGGAAGTGGTACACCACCTCGAAGTTCAGCGACCACTCGCCATAGTTGAAGAAGTGGGCGCGCTCGAAAACGGCCATGGGGTCGTTGCCTACCACTTCGCGGATCAGGTCCGGAATGCGCGCCAGTTGCTGCTCGCTGCTGCCGTAGGCCACGCGCAGCACAAAGGCGACGCGCCGGGTGTCCATGCGCTTGTGGTTGTGGATGCGGCTCTTGAGCAGGTCGCCGTTGGAAAAGATCACCTGCTCGCCGCCCAGTCCGCGCAGGCGCGTGGTTTTCAACCCGATGTGCTCGACCGAGCCCAGCACGTCGCCGACGATGATGAAGTCGCCGATCTCGAACGGTTTGTCCAGCATGATGGACAGCGAGGCGAACAAGTCGCCCAGGATGTTCTGCACCGCCAGCGCGACCGCGATGCCGCCCACGCCCAGGCTGGCCACCAGCGCCGTGATGTTGAAGCCGAAGTTATCCAGCACCATCAGGGAGGCCACCACCCACAGCGCCAGCCGGGTCAGGAAGCAGATGATGGTGCGCGAGGCGCGCTTGCCGTCGCCGGAGATGGAGCGGTCGCGCCAGGCGCGCAGCAGGGTGTCGCCCCAGATCGCCAGCTGCAGGATCAGGGCGGCGATCGCCACCCGCGACACGATCAGGCGCTGCTTGTCGGTGATGTCCAGGGCCAGGGCGCCGAGATAGGCCGACATCGCCAGCATGATCACGATGTAGGTATTGCGCAGCATCTGGGCGACCAGCGCGTTGACGTTGCCGTCGGCCGTGGCGGCGGCGCGCTGCGACAGCGTTTGCATCCGGTGCAGCACGAAGCGGCGCAGCCAGTACAGGGCCAGCGTCACGCCCAGGGTGATGGCGACGGCGAGCGCCCAGCTTTCGAGCTCATTCCTGAGAAAAGTAAAATGCATCGGTGCTCCGGCGGGGCCTGCATGGTCGATCGAATCTGCGCAGCCTAGTGTGCGGTGCCCTGCGCCCGGAGCGCGCACAATTGACACTCGGCAGCTTCAAGCCTACATTGCCGTCTTTACGTTCGGAGGCGGGCAGGACGCATGCGCAAGGATGGACGACTTCAAACGGTCTCGTGCGGCACCCTGGTCCTTGACGGCCAGGGCCGCCTGCTGCTCGGCCACGTGACCGGCACCGCCGCCTGGGACATCCCGAAGGGCATGCAGGACCCGGGCGAAACCACGCTGGAAGCGGCGATGCGCGAACTGCTTGAAGAAAGCGGCGCCGTCTTCGCGCCCGAGCGCTTCGTCGACCTCGGCGAATTCGACTACCGGCGCGACAAGCGCCTGCACCTGTACCGGGTCGAGGCCGGCGACGAACTGGGCGACCTGGCGCAACTGGCCTGCACCAGTTGGTTCCCACACCACAAGACCGGCAAGCCGACGCTCGAGATGGACGGCTTTCGCTGGGCCGGGCGCAGCGAGATCAGCCAGCTGTGCTGGCCGCGGATGGGCAATCTCCTGCTGACGCTGGCGTGGTGACGGCCGCCGCCGCCGTGTGCGGCACGGGCGGGGCCAGGGCGGCGTCGATCGCGTCGAGCGTGGCCGGCTTGGTCAGGTGCAGGTCGAAGCCGGCGCGCGCGCTGCGTTCGCGGTCGGCCGGGCCGCCCCAGCCGGTCAGGGCCACCAGGCGCAGGCCGTCGTGGCGCGGGTCCTTGCGGATCTCGGTTGCCACCTCGTAGCCCGACATGCCCGGCATGCCGAGGTCGAGGAAGACCACGCCCGGCGCGAACGCCGGCAGCATGTGCAGCGCCGCGTAGCCGTCGTTGGCGACCGCGGTGGTGTGGCCCATCGCGGACAGCAGCGCCGCCAGGGTCTCGGCGGCATCGTTGTTGTCGTCGACCACCAGGATGCGCTGCGCCTGGGCGGCGCGCGGGCGGACAGGATCGTCCGTTTCGGCGCCGGTCGCAGCAGGCGCTTCGGCCAGCGGCAGGCGTACCGTGAACACGCTGCCGGCGCCGGGGCCGGGACTGGCCGCGCCGACGCTGCCGCCGTGCAGTTCGACCAGGCTCCTGACCAGCGACAGGCCGATCCCGAGCCCACCCAGGCTACCGTTGCCGCCGACCTGGGTGAACATCTGGAACACGCGTTCGAGCGAATCGGCGGGGATGCCGATGCCGTTGTCGGTGACGCTGATGGCGAGTTCACCGCCATCCACCGTGGCGGCCAGTTCGATGGCGCCGCCGCGCGGCGTATAGCGCGCCGCATTGTTCAGGAGGTTGCTGACGACCTGGGTCAGGCGCGTCGGATCGCCGTGCAGCATCACCGGCTGCGGCGGCAGGCGCAGGCTGAAACGGTGGCGCGCAGCCTCGATCAGCGGCGCGCTGGTGTCGGCGGCCGCCTTCAGGAGGTCGCCGAGGTCTATCCATTCGCGCCGCAGCTCGACCTGGCCGCGTGTCACGCGGGCGACGTCGAGCAGGTCGTCGACCAGGTGCACCAGCTGGTCGAGCTGGCGGTCCATGATCGCGTGCACGCGGGCGCTGGCCTCGGGGTCGGCGCCGGCCCGGCGCAGCAGCTGCACGCCGCTTCGGATCGGGGCCAGCGGGTTGCGCAGTTCGTGGGCGAGGGTAGCCAGGAACTCGGTCTTCAGGCGGTTCGCCTCGGCCAGGTCGGCGGCCAGGCGGCGCAGTTCTTCCTCGCCGCGGCGGCGCTCGGTGATGTCCTTGAACAGCACCGCGACCCGGTTCTGGCCGGGCGTACCGATGCGGGTGGCGTACAGGTCGAACCAGCGGCCCAAAGCGCGCGCCTCGTTGACGAAGCGCGCCGGTTCGCCGCTGACGACCACGCGTCCGAAGATATCGAACCAGTGCTGTTCGTGCTCGGGTGCGAGCTCGCGTATGCGCCGTCCGGCAGCACCATGCAGCCCGGTCTGGCCGTCGAAGGCGGGATTGGTTTCGACGAAGCGGTAGTCGCAGGCCTGGCCGGCTTCGTCGAACAGCACTTCGATCACGCACATCGCTTCGTCCATGGCGTCGAACAGGGTGCGGTAGCGCTCTTCGCTGGCGCGCAACTCGGCCTCGGCCTCGAACTGGCGCGTGGCGTCGATCACCACGCCGCTGACCGATTGCGGCCTGCCGTCCGGGCTTGAAGCGATCTGGCCGCGCGCGATCACCCAGCGCCAGCGCCCCTCGGGCGCACACACGCGGAAGGTGGCGTCGTAGGAGGCGCCGCTGCGCAACGCTCCCTCGAGGCGGGAACGGGTGGCGGCCAAATCGTCGGGGTGCACCGCCGCCAGGTAGGTGGCCATTGAAGCGCCGGGCGGGACGGCGCCGCCGAACATGGCGGCCAGGCGGGCGTCGCCGCGCACCTGGTCGGCGCCGACATCCCACTCCCAGACCGCCAGGTTGGCGGCGGCCAGGATGGCCTCCAGGCGCTCGCTGGCCTGGCCGAGGGCGCGCTCTGCGCGGCGCCGTTCGGCCGCGGTATGGAAGGCGTCGAGGTAGAAGCGCGCCTTGGCGGCCAGGATGGTGGGCGAGACCGGGTCGTTCAGGACGGCGATGGCGCCGGCTTCATACACTTCTTCGAGCGGGATGGGCGGCGTGGGCGGCAGGCCCAGCACCACTACCGGAGTGTGGCTGGAACGGCGGTTGGCGCGCATCAGGCCGACCGTGTGCAGCAGGGCGGGGCCGTCGCCGGCATAGCCGACCAGCACCAGGGCGAAGTCGGTGGCGCGCGCCAGTGTCAAAGCCTCCTGCGCCGACCAGGCCCGCACCACCGATTGACCGAGCTGGGCGCCGACCTGGGCCACCACCGGATCGGGCCGATCCGACTCGCATACGAACAGGATCAGGCCGGCGGCGGGAGCGCTCACCGGACGGCCCCGGCCGGCGGGCGTTGCGTGAGGGCGGTTGCGCAAGGGGGTGGGTACGGTTTCATGGATGGGTAGCCGGAGTCGCAGGCGCGTCCGATTCTTGTTGTCCTTAGCGTAAGAATGTAAAACCGGCGCTAGAGAATGTCAATCTTTGCACAGCGGTTCGCGCCCGTAGTCCCCTTCATGCGCCTGTCACATTGTTTCCACAGGCGAAGCGGTAAAAGCCCGGCGGCGCTTCATCCTGGCCGTATTTGGGCGTAGCATGAGCGCACGCCCGCAAGCGGGAAGACAGGGCGCGGACAAGGAGACAGCAAAATGCAAGACGCAGCACACAGCCCCGACGCCTACGACGTCGCCACCATCAGGGGC
>DAMABW010000401.1:0-4618 GCA_031999925.1 Massilia sp.
GTCGTTCGGCAGCAGCAGGCCGCCGACGAACTTGCCGCGCACCCTGGCCAGCGCCGGTTCGTAGGCTTCGCAGCCGGCCGGGTCCAGCACCTTGTACGGCACGCCGTATTGTTCGAGCACGGCGATGTCGGTGGCGGCGCCGTCGAGCTGCTTCTGGGTGCGGAACAGCTGCAGGGTGCCCTGGCTGCGCTCGTCGTAGGCGATGCCGGTGTCCTTGCGCAACTGGACCAGCACGTCGCGGCTGTACTCGGCCAGGCGCACCATGCGGCCCTTGTTGATCTGGTAGCTCTTGTGATTGCAGTTGGCCAGCATGGACAGGATCCAGCGCCACTGGTTCGGGTCCATCTTGGGGCGGACCACCAGCGGGCTGTGCTGCATCATCAGCCACTTCACGGCTTTCGCGGGCACGCCGGGGCCGGCCCAGGGCGAGGCGTAGCCGGGCGAGATTTCGCCGGCGTTGCCGTAGCTCGTTTCCATGCCGGCGCCCGGCTGGCGGTCGATGACGGTGACCTCGTGCCCTGCCTGGGCCAGGTAATATGCCGTGGTGGTGCCGATGACACCACTACCCAAGACGATGATTTTCACAGGAGTCCTTGAACAGAGGGTTGACTGCTTCTTACCTTGCGTAGCGCAGCTGATCGAGCCACTCGAGCAAGGGGATGGTTGCGGGCAGCAGCGGGGTAACGCCGACTGCCCCTTGCCACGCAAAGGCCTGGCCTTCCAGGCTCTGCGGTTCGCCGCGCCAGTCGCGGCTGATATAAAAATGGAGCCGCACATGGGCGTGCTCGTAGACGTGTTCGACGCAGCACCACTCCTCTGCTGCAACGATCTCCACACCAAGTTCCTCGACGAATTCGCGCTGCAGGGCAGCGAAGATGCTCTCGCCCGGCTCGACTTTACCGCCCGGGAATTCCCAGTAGCCGGCATACGGTTTGCCCGCCGGGCGCTGGCCGAGCAGCACGTCGCCGTTCGGGCGCATCACGATCCCGACCGCCACGTCGATAGGCCTGCTTGCCGCTTGCTGCATGAGAGAGTCCGCTTGGAAAACCCGATATTGTACGCCAGGCGCGGGCGTAGAAAATCATGGGTGTTGCGTTCCCGCCGATAGAAAATTGCGTGGGGGGATAACCCGGGTGTATGGGATGGGGCGGTTATCGCGGCGGGGTTCGTAGGGTGGACACCCGTGTCCACGCGGTATGGCACGGGTCCGTTGTCGAAACGATTATTCGATATGCAAACGTGGCACCGCGTGGACACAGGTGTCCACCCTACAAAATCAGGGTAACTTTCCCGCGTAGTCCTTCGCAAACTGCCACGCCACCCGCCCCGAGCGCGAGCCGCGCCCCAGCGCCCATTGCAGCGCAAGCGGCCTTGCCGCCTCGATCTGCTCCGGCGTGCAGCCGAAGCTGGCCAGCCAGTGCGCCACGATGCCCAGGTAGTCGTCCTGGCGGAAGGGATAGAACGACAGCCACAAGCCGAAGCGCTCGGACAGCGAGATCTTCTCTTCCACGGTCTCGCCCGGATGCAGGTCGCCATCCTCGCCATGCCTGTAGCCGGCGTTATCCGACATCTTTTCCGGCATCAGGTGGCGCCGGTTCGAGGTCGCGTAGATCAGCACATTGTCCGACTGCGCCGAGATGCTGCCGTCGAGCGCCACCTTCAGCGCCTTGTAGCCGGCCTCGCCTTCCTCGAACGAGAGGTCGTCGCAAAAGATCACGAAGCGCTCCGGCCGCGCCGCCACCAGGTCGACGATGTCGGGCAAGTCGGCCAGATCCGCCTTGTCGACCTCGATGAGCCTGAGCCCCTGGTCGGCGAAATCGTTCAGGCAAGCCTTGATCAGCGACGACTTGCCGGTGCCGCGCGCGCCGGTCAGCAGCACATTGTTGGCTGGACGACGCGCGACGAACTGGCGCGTGTTCTGCTCCAGCTGGCGCTTTTGCGCGTCCACGTGCTGCAGATCGGCGAAGCGGATGGTCGAGGCATGCGCCACCGGCTGCAGCCAGTTTCCGCTCCCACCGGCACGGCGGCGCCAGCGGAAGGCGAAGCTGCGTTTCCAGTCCGGCTCGCGCGGCACGGGCGGCGGCAGCACCGCCTCCAGCCGCGTCATCAAGGCTTCGGCGCGGTGCAGGAATTGTTCCAGCGGCGTCATGCGCTCTGGTCCCGCTTACGAACGGTAGTCGGCGTTGATGCTCACGTAGTCGTGCGACAAGTCGCAGGTCCAGACCGTGGCCGTGGCGTCGCCGCGCGCGATCTTCACACGGACCAGGATCTCGGCCTGCTTCATCACGCGCTGGCCGTCCGCTTCCTGGTAGTCCGGATTGCGTCCGCCCGCTTTGGCGACCCAGACGTCGTCCAGGTACAGATCGAGCTTGGTGACGTCGAGGTCGTCGACTCCGGCGTAGCCGACGGCGGCCAGGATGCGGCCCAGGTTCGGGTCCGACGCGAAGAAGGCGGTCTTCACCAGCGGCGAGTGGGCGATCGCGTAGGCGATCTTGCGGCACTCTTCCAGGTCGCGGCCCTCTTCCACCGTGATGGTGATGAACTTGGTCGCGCCTTCGCCGTCGCGGATGATCTGCTGCGCCAGGTTGCGCGAGATGTCGGTGACCGCGTCGCGCAGCGCTTCATAGTCCGCGCCCGATGCTGCGTTCACTTCCAGGCCGCCGGCGCCGGTGGCCACCAGGATGAAGGAATCGTTGGTCGAGGTGTCGCCGTCGATGGTGATCGAATTGAAGGAGCGGTCGGCCGCGTACTTCACCAGCTCGTCCAGCACCGGCTGCGCCACTTTCGCGTCAAAGGCGAGATAGCCGAGCATGGTCGCCATGTTCGGCTTGATCATGCCGGCGCCCTTGCTGATGCCGGTCATGGTCACTTCGTGGCCGCCGATGGTCACCGTACGCGAGGCCGCCTTCGGCTGGGTGTCGGTGGTCATGATCGCTTCGGCGGCGTTGAACCAGTTGTCCGCCTTCAGGTTCTCGACCGCGCCCGGCAGGCCGGCGACGATCTTCTGAATAGGCAGCTGTTCCAGGATGACGCCGGTCGAAAACGGCAGCACCTGGCCGGCTTCGCAGCCGAGCAGCTTGGCCACTTCGGCGCAGGTGGCCTGGGCGTTGGCCAGGCCGGTGTCGCCGGTGCCGGCGTTCGCGTTACCGGTATTCACCACCAGCGCGCGGATCGGGGCGCCGCCGTTCGTCACGGCTGCCAGGTTGGCCTTGCTTACCTGGACCGGTGCGGCGCAGAAGCGGTTCTTGGTGAACACGCCGGCGACGGTGGCGCCATCGGCCAGCTTCATCACCAGCAGGTCCTTGCGGTTGGGCTTCTTGATGCCGGCTTCGGCAAAACCGATCTCGATACCGGCAACCGGCTTCAGGTCGGCGGCGACGGGCAGGGGGGAATTCACGGCCATGGTGGTCTCTATGGAAAGATTACGAATCCAATATTGTACTGCGCACGCGGGCAAGCCGGCGCAGTGCGCGCAGTAAGGGGAAGTAGGCGCATTGCATAGACGAAATATTTAACGTGAGGCATTATTGTGGAATTACAAACATAACAATGAATGTCCAAACCGTGAACCTGAAACCGCTTTCCAGGGCGCTGCTTGCCTCCCTCTGTGCAACACCGCTCGCCATCGCCGCCCAGGATGCCGCGCCCCCAGTCCCAGTCACCCCGGTGCAATCGGAACTGGCCCTTGCCCTCACCGCAGCGGCCCAGGAAGTCCAGGATGTGCTGGACACCCGGGCGCCGCTGGCGCACAACCTCGATCGCCTGAAAACCTTCGAGCACAGTCCGGCCACCGCCTCCAGCCTGAAGGCGCTGACCGGCGAAGCACGCCCTTGGTCCTTCACGCAGCGCGCGGACAAGTCCGCTTACCGCTGGACCGTGCATCCGCTGCGCTACACGGCGCCGGCAGGCGGGCAGTTCGAATCGAGCGAGATCGGCGTCGACCTCCGGCTCGACAAGACCGGCAAGCAGCTCTCTTACCAGTTCGACTGGCCGCTGCTGTCCTGGGAAGATAGCGAAGCACGCATCGCCATGCGCGACGCCAGCCTGAACGCGACCCAACGCCGCGGTCCGGGCCCGCTCTGGTATGGCGACATGCAGGGCAAGGTGGCCGGCATCGAACTCGAAGGGCGCGGCCAGCACGCGTTCACGCTGCAGATGCGCGACCTGTGGCTGCGCAGCAGCGTCAAGGAAAAAGGCGCGAACCTCTCCATCGTCCAGTCGTTCGGCATCAAGTCGCTCGAGGGCTTCGGCCAGCAGGTCAAGGACATCAAGTTCGCTTACCGTCTCGACAATCTCAGTCGCGCCTCGGCGATCGCCCTGGCCGAAACTCAGCGCAAGTCCAACCTGCAATCGACCCCGGACAAGCAGGACATCGAGCGCATGCTGCCGATGCTCCAGGAAATGCTGCGTATGGCGGCCAGGAACAAGACCGCGCTGAAGATCGAGGAACTGAGCTTCGCCTACCACGGACAAAAGGCGCTGCTGCGCGGCAGACTGGGACTGAACGGCGTGCAGGATGCCGACCTGAAGGACCTGCGCCGGCTCGTCAAGCGCATCGACGCGCGCTTCGAACTGCGCGTGCCGGTAGGCCTGGTGCGCGAAATCGCCACGACGGTGG
>DAMABW010000402.1:0-4582 GCA_031999925.1 Massilia sp.
CGACCATGCCGTCGCAGTAGTTCTCCAGGCCGTCTTCGCAGTCGGCGCAGTGCTGGCAACTGTCGATCATGCAGCCCACGCCGACCAGGTCGCCGACCTTGTGCTTGGTGACGTGGGCGCCGATGGCCGCGACGCGGCCGACGATCTCGTGGCCCGGCACGCACGGGTACAGGGTGCCGGCCCATTCGCCGCGCACCTGGTGCAGGTCGGAGTGGCAGACGCCGCAGAAGGCGATGTCGATCTGCACGTCGTGCGCACCCGGCTCGCGGCGGGTGATGTCGAGGGAAACGAGGGGTTGGTCGCCAGCGTGGGCGCCGTAGGCTTTGACGGTCATGGAGTGTCCTAAGTGGGGTTGGTCATGCGGACCTGGCGCTTGCGGGGCGCGAGGTCGAAACAGGTGGGAGATGGTACTGGCAAAACGGCATGCGAAACGGGGGCGAAATTGCATGGCCTTATGAATTCCCATCATGAATCGACACGTCGATTCGGTGCGCGGTATCATAAACGATCCGGCGAAACGGCGTCGGCCACCACCTCTTTTTCGAGATTTCTCCCATGGCGCGCGACAACATCAACGACATCCTGGTCTTCCTCGAAGTGGCGCGCGAGCGCAGCTTCACCCGCGCCGCCAGTAAGCTCGGCATGACGCAATCGGCGCTCAGCCACATCATCCGCGGCCTGGAAGAGCGGCTCGGCGTGCGCCTCCTGACGCGCACCACGCGCAGCGTCTCGCCCACCGAAGCCGGCGAGCGCCTGCTGCAGAACGTCGGCCCGCGGCTGGAAGAAATCGAGGCCGAGATCACGGCGGTGAGCGACCTGGGCGACAAGCCGGCCGGCACCATCCGCATCACTGCCATCGACCACGTGATCGAAAGCCTGCTGTGGCCGCGCCTGGCGCCGCTGCTGCCGCTCTGGCCCGATCTGCACGTGGAACTGAGCTCGGACTACCGCCTGGTCGACATCGCCGCCGAGCGTTTCGACATCGGCGTGCGCTACGGCGACCAGGTCGACAAGGACATGATCGCGGTGCGGCTGACGGTCAACATGCCGATGGCCATCGTCGCGTCGCCGGCCTATTTCGCGAACCGTCCGGTCCCGGAGTCGCCGCAAGACCTCATGAAGCACAGCTGCATCGCCCTGCGCCTGGCCAGCAGCGGCGGGCTGTATGCCTGGGAGTTGCAGCACGAAGGGCGCGACCTGGAACTGCGGGTGCGCGGACAGGTGGTGTGCAACACGGCGCCGCACATCCTGCAGGTGGCGCTCGACGGCTGCGGGATCGGCTTCCTGCCTGAAGAGATGGTGGCGCCGCACGTGGCGGCCGGGCGGCTGGTGAGCGTGATGCAGGACTGGTGCCCGCGCTTTCCGGGGCTGTTCGCGTATTACCCGAGCCGGCGCCAGTCGTCGCGGGCGCTGGGGCTGGTGATCGATGCGATCAGGTACAAGGGGTGATGGGCCGGCCTCATCGCAGGATGGCCAGCGCCTGGGCGACGCGCGCGCTCACCGGCCCTTGCAAGATCGTGTAAGCGACACCCATCCGTTCCAGCGTGGCCAGGTACCAGTCGTGCTGGCGCTGGCGGAACGCCGCATCGCGCCGCGTGCCGTCCTGCACGAAGGGGAAGTCCGGCGCGCAGACAAAGGTGTGGGTGTAGCGCCGCCGGCCCAGTTGCGCCACGACCGGATCGACCTTGCCGAAGCCATCCTCGCTGTAGAACACCGTGGTCAGCGCGCTGCCGTCGCAGACCAGCGGGCCGCGCGCCTGCCGGGCCAGTGCGATCTCGAGCGCGACCTGGTCTTCGGCAATCGCCCGCATGTCTGCATAAACGAAGTGTCCGCCCTTCTCTTCCCAGCGGGTGCGCCCGACCTCCGGCACCGCCAACGTGCCCAAGGCAGCGGCAAGCGCCTCGACCAGCGTGGTCTTGCCGCTCGATTCGCCGCCCAGGATGCAGACGCGCTCGACCAGGTCGGCGTACACCAGCGGATCGAGGAAGGCGCGCCAGGCATAAGGATCGCTGCGCACGGCGGTTCCGGATACCGGCACCGCGCCGCGCGCCAGGTCGACGCAGACATGATCGACGCGGTGCGCACGCCCTGACTGCGCCGAAAAATGGGCCGACAGGACAGCCGCGAAGCCATCGCCATACTCCTCGCTGGTGAACACCGCATCCACCGGCCCGCCGCCAAGCGCCAGGCAGAGCCAGGCGCAGAAGGCGCGGTGCACATCGGCCGGGTCGTCGTTGGCCGGCAGCGCGACCGGCGGGTCGATGCGGCCTGCCGCGTAGGCTTGCGCAAGCACCGCATCGTCGAGCACCAGCCGCGCCGCCTGCGGGTACAAAGCGGCCAGCCAACCGTCGCGCGTGTCGACATCGCAGCGGGCGAACGCGGGCTGCGTGTAGCTGATCACCAGCAGCGCGTCGCAGGCGTCGAGCGCCTTCCGGATCAGATACATGTGCCCGCGATGCAGCGGACAGAATTTGCCGACTACCAGGCCGCGCCGGTAGCGCTTCATGCTTCCGCCAGCACCCGGTTCTCCTGCTGCAGCCGGGCCAGGCGCCGCCAGCCGACCCAGGCAACGATGGCGTTGACCCAGTAGACGGCGTACAGGATGGCGGTCAGGTACAGCTCGCGGCTGGCGTACAGCGGCACGGCGATCGAATTCACCAGCAGCCAGAACGGCCAGTTCTCGATGCGCCGCCCCATCAGCAGCAACTGCGCGATCACGCTGAAGACCAGCACCATCGAATCGGCAAAGGGCGCGTAGGCATCGGTCCAGAAATGCAGCAGCGCCCCATAGCCGGCGGCGCAGGCCAGGCCCAGCGGGACGATCCAGGCCAGGCTGCGCGCGTCGGCCGAGCGTACGTGCAGCGCGTGCCCATGGTCGCCGCGCAGCCATAGGCGCCACCCGGCCACGCTCGACAGCACGAAGAAAACCTGCAGCACCACGTCGGCGTACAGGTGCGCCTGGTAGAAGACGATGGAGAACAGCAAACAGCCGACGATGCCGGTCCACCAGGTATGGATGCTGTTGCGCCCGGCGAGGAGGATGGCGGCGGTGGCGAAGCCGTTCGCGGCGATTTCGAGTGGTCCGATCATGGGTGGGTATGCTTTTTTGTGGTGTTCTGTCGCGGTCCGGCTTCTGCTGTCCGGCGAACGCCAGTATGCCAGCGCGGCACCCGCCCCGGCCAGCAAAAACGCATGCGCACGGGGCGCCGTGGCATGCATCCGCTGCCAACTTGGCAAGCTAGTGATATGCTAGGCCGCTCGATACCACCCGGCCCGCCGTGTTCGCGCACGAACGGCCGCTCAACAACACACGAATCCGACATGACGCCAACACCAGCCCACGACACCGAACTCCCTCTCGACATGGTCATCTTTGGCGGTGTCGGCGACCTTGCGATGCGCAAGCTGCTGCCGGCCCTGTACATGGCCTACCTGCACGGCAACCTGCCCGGCGCCACGCGCATCCTCTCGACCGGCCGCCAGGACTTCGACAACAACGCCTACGCCAGCTACGTCACCGAACACTCGCGCCCCTTCATCGCCGCCGAGAACTTCAACGAGAACACCTGGTCCGGTTTCCTGACGCTGCTCGAATTCGTGCGCCTTGATGTGCAGGCCGCGCCCGACTTCGGCGCCCTGGCCGAGGTCTCGCGCGCCGGCGCCCAGCGCGTGTTCTATCTGGCCACCGCGCCCTCGCTGTTCACCACCATCTGCGACAAGCTCTCGAGTGCCGGCCTGGTCGACAAGAACGCGCGCGTGGTGCTGGAAAAGCCGCTCGGCCGCGACCTGGCCTCCGCCGTCGAAATCAACGAAGCGGTCGGCAAGCACTTCGCCGAATCGCAGATCTACCGCATCGACCACTACCTGGGCAAGGAAACGGTGCAGAACCTGACCGTGCTGCGCTTCGGGAACTCGATCCTGGAACCGATCTGGCGCGCGCCGAACATCGTCAGCGTGCAGATCACGGTGGCCGAGGAAGTGGGTGTCGGCAGCCGCGCCGGCTTCTACGACAGCACCGGCGCCATGCGCGACATGGTGCAGAACCACCTGCTGCAGCTGCTGTGCATCGTGGCGATGGAGCCGCCGACCTCGCTGGCGCCCGACGCCGTGCGCGATGAAAAGCTGAAGGTATTGCGTTCGCTGCGCCGCTTCACCCTGGCCGACATCGCGCGCGACACCGTGCGCGGCCAATACAGCCACGGCGTGGGCGGCGGCGAAGAAGTGAAAGGCTACCTGGAAGAAGCCAACGTGCCGCAGGACAGCCGCACCGAGACCTTCGTCGCCCTGCGCGCCCACATCGACACCTGGCGCTGGTCGAAGGTGCCGTTCTACCTGCGCACCGGCAAGCGCATGGCGCGCCGTTCGTCGAAGATCGTGATCGAGTTCGCGAATCCCCCCTTCCCGCTGTTCCCGGAAAACCCGGCCGGCGTCACCAATCGCCTGGTGATCGAGCTGCAGCCGGAAGAAGCGATCAAGCTGCAGATCATGGCCAAGCAGCCCGGCAGCGGCATGCAGATGCAGCAGGTGGAACTGAACCTCGATTTGCAGTCGGCCTTCCAGCAGCGCCGCGCCGAAGCCTACG
>DAMABW010000403.1:0-4580 GCA_031999925.1 Massilia sp.
TCGACATCGTGTTCGAAAAGTCGCGCCCGGACGGCTCGCTGCTGCTCGCACTCTCCGTCGACGGCGGCGAGGAAAGTTTCGTGTCGCTTAGCCGCAGCAGCGCCACCAGTTTGCGGATCGTGCCGACAGCGCCGCTGGCGGCGCTGCGCCTGCGCCTGGTGTCGGGGCAGTTGACCGTGCACGGCATCGCGCCCGTGTATGCGCAAGCGCCGGGCGCGATCGTCGACACCTTCAGCGTCCCGGGCGGCATGCTGCGCGCCTGGTCGTATGTCGACGAGCGCCTGGCCGCCCCGGCCTCGCCCGAGGATTACGGGCTGGTGCTGGTCCAGTACGGCACCAACGAAGGCGCCGGCCCGCGCTTTTCGCGCAGCGACTACCTGGCTTACCTGCGCAGCAACCTGGGGCGGATGCGCAAGGTGTATCCGCAGGCGCGCTGCATCCTGATCGGGCCGCCGGACCGCGGCGTACCGGGTGCCGTCGGCCCCGCGGCGCTGAAGTATGCGCAAGTGCACAGCCAGATCGCTGCCGCACAGAAACAAGTTGGTCAGGAACAAGGCTGCGGCTTCTGGGACTGGCAGGCTGCCATGGGTGGGCCGGGCGCCGCCGCGCGCTGGGCCGGCATGCAGCCGCCGCAGATGCAGAAGGACCTGACCCACCTGACGGCAAAAGGTTACCAGCTCAGCGGCCGCATGTTCGGCCAGGCGATGCTGACCGACAAACACTGACCATCCGACGCTTTCATGTCCCGCTCCATGACCACCCCTGGTGAACCACGTTTTGCCGAACTCGACGGCCTGCGCGCGCTGGCCGTCGTGTCCGTGATCCTGTTCCACTGCGAAGTCACCGGCCTGCTCAGTGCCGGCTTCTTCGGCGTCGACATCTTCTTCATGATCTCCGGCTTCATCATCACGGCCAAGCTGATGGACGAGTTCCGCGAGAACGGCGATTTCCGCTTCTCGCGCTTTTATTTCCGGCGCCTGAAGCGCCTGCTGCCGCCGGTGGTCGGCCTGATCGTGCTGGCGGCGGCCACGGTGCCCACCGCCCAGGGCGCCTTCGACCAGTTCCGCAGCGACGTGCCGGCGGCCCTGGCCTATGTATCGAACTGGTGGCAGATCCACCACCAGCAATCCTACTTCGACACCACGCCGCTCGTGCTCAAGCACCTGTGGTCGCTGGCGGTCGAGGAACAATTCTATTTCGTCTGGCCGCTGCTGGCCTGGATCGCGCTGAAGCGCTTCGGCGAACGCGCGACCGGCGTGCTGGCCCTGCTGCTGGCGCTGGCCAGCACCGCCTGGATGGCCTGGCTCTACCAGCCCGACATCGACAACGCCTTGCGCAACCGCCTGTATCTCGGCTCCGACACCCACGCCATGGGCCTGTTCGCCGGGGCGGCGCTGGCCGGCTTCTGGAATCCGTGGGTGGCGGCCAGGCGCCAGCGCTTCGCGCTCTGGTTCTGGCGCATCGCCTCCCTGATGGCGCTGGCTGGACTGGGCTGGATGATGCAGGTCCTGAACAACGACGATCCGGCCACCTACCAGGGCGCCTTCCTGCTGGCGCCGCTCCTGACCTGCGTGGTGGCCTATACCGTCATGGGCGACCCTGCTTTCGTGCTGTCCCGGCTGTTCCGGACCGGCGCGATGCAGTGGCTGGGCGTGCGCTCGTATTCGCTGTACCTGGTGCACTGGCTGGTGTTTTCCTGGATGCGCCTGCATGGCTGGAGCGACTTCGAAGACCCGGCGCTGCTGGCTTGCGGTCTGGTCGCGGTGGGCCTGCTGGCCGAAGCGCTGTACCGCTGCACCGAGGCGCCGATGAAGAAACTGAATACCAGCGGCTTCGATGTACGCCGGATGAAGATGCTGGTGGCCAGCTACACCGGCGCGGCGCTCGCCCTGTTCGCCGCCACCGCGCTGTACGGCATCCGCCCGACGCCCCTCGTGGCCGTCGCCCCGGCGGGCCAGGAAAGCCCGGTGCAGACGCCTGTCGTTTCCGAGACACCCAGCGCCGCCGTGGATATCGGCCCCACCATCAGCGACGAGGAACTGGCCTCGAACGACAGGATCAGCGGCGGCGACGATCTGTTCGCTATCGGCGACTCGGTCCTGAAAGGCGCCCAGGCGCACCTGGAAAAGGTCATCCCCGGCATCCGCATCGACGCCGCCGTCGGGCGCCAGGCCAGCCAGGGGCTGAAGGTGGTCAAGGAATGGCGCGCGGCCGGCGGCAAGGCGCAGACGGTGCTGGTGCACCTCGGGACCAACGGCTACATCACCGAAAGCCAGTACCGAGCGCTGCTGGCGGAACTGGCCGACCGCGAACGGGTGTTGCTGATCAACGTGCACGTGCCGAAGCCGTGGATGAAGCCGAACAACGAGATCATCGCGCGCATGGCGGCGGATTTCCCGAACGTGCACGTGATCGACTGGAACGCCCTGTCGGCTGCCTACCCGGCCTTTTTCGGCAAGGACGACACCCACCTGACGGTCAAGGGCATCCGGGCCTTGAGCGCCCAAATCAAGGAGGCCAGCGGCGGAACGGTTATCATGCCGTCGAGCGAACAGGATACAATGTTGGCTAAAAGCAAGGATTCAAGCCATCCCTTGGCGCCGGCCGCGAGCAAACCGGCGGCGCCCGAGGCAGAGACGCGGCGTCCGCCGGCGAGCTCCCACCAGGAGGCGCCCGTTGCGTATTCCGCTCTCGCCACCGAGCCACCTGCCGCTCTTGACGCCGGCGACAAGGTGGAAAAGCGCACGGCACACCCGCTGGACCACCGTGCGGAACACCATGCGGCCCAGGCCTCGCCCGCTCCGGCCGAGGCGCCGCCAGTCGATTGAGGGCCATCCGCCCTGCACCCGTGCAGGCCTGTCGATGGCCCGGAAAAGGAGACCGATGAAGGCTTTACGTAGTGTGTTGACCCTGGTGCGGGTGCTCGGCGTCGTGGCCGTGGCGATCGTCGTGTATGCCTGCATCTATCCGGAGCGCCTCGGCCAGTGGCTGGGCCGCGAGCAGGCCGAAGCCGAAGCCCAAGCACAAGCCCGGGCCGCCGCCGCGCCCGCGGCTGCGCTGCCTGCGCCCGCCCCGGCGGCCGTGGCCGTTCCTGCGCCGGCGCCGGCCGCGAAGGCCGAACCGCCCGCCGTCGCTGCCGCCACAAGCGTGCCGAAAGCGGTCAAGGCCAGCAAGTCCCAGGCCGCGATGGCGCAGTGGCTGGGCTCGAAGTACCGGGTCTCGCCGGGCATGCTGGAAATCCTGATCGTCGAGGCCGACAAGCTGTCGAAGACCTATAAGCTGTCGCCCAACCTGATCATCGCGGTGATGGCGATCGAATCGAACTTCCACCCGTATATCCAGAGCGAAGCCGGGGCCCAGGGCCTGATGCAGGTGATGCCGGCGATCCACGCCAAGCGCTACGAGAAATTCGGCGGCAAGTCGAGCTTCATCGATCCCATCGTCAGCCTGAAGGTGGGCGCCGAGATCCTGCGCGACTGCATGAAGCTGAAGGGCGGCTCGGAAGACGAGGCCCTGCGCTTCTACTTCGGCGGCGGCGCGTCCAGCGGCGCCTATATCGACAAGGTGCGCGCCGAGCAGCGCCGCCTGAACATGGTCGCCGCCGGCAAGCAGGTCGCGATCGATTGAACCCTTTGCCGCTACGGCGGCGCCACGGAGAGCGCATGCGCAGACCCTTGTCCCTGATGTTGTTCGCGGCCGCCGCGCTGCCCTCCCTCGCCGCGGCCGAACCGGGTTCGCCCGCCATCCGCCAGTTGCTGGTCCAGGCCCGGCCCGCCCCCGCGCCGCTGGAGTGCGAGAAGGCGGCGCCGGTCGTGCGCCGCGCCGCCGCGCCGAACGCCGATCCGCTGGAGGTGCCGACCGCCGAGATGGTGCAGAGCATGTCGCCGAACGCCGACGCGGCCCTGGCCTACGGCCCCGCCGTGGCCCACCCGACGGTGCCGTCCAGGCGCCCGGGACCCGGCCCCTACCGCATCGGCATCTGGGGCGACAGCCACCTGGCCGCCAACTTCTTTACCGAGGAGCTGCTCAGGCAACTGAAGGCGCCGGACAGCGTGACGAACACCCTCATCCCGGCCAACATGGGCCGCGCCGGCGTGCGCCTGCCGCTGCTGCGCTCCTGCGTGTCGTCGCAGTGGAAGTACGAGCCGAACTACGTGGGTGGCGACAGCGCGGCCGCGCCCGGCCCCGGCTTGACGAACATGTTCTCCGACCAGCCCGGCGCGACGCTGGCCTGGGATGTGCGCAAGACGGCGCAGTCGGCCGGCTACGAGCGCGTGCGCATCCTGTACCAGCAACTGGACGCGCCGATGGTGGTCGGCATCAGCGTCGACGGCGGCGCCGAACAAGAAGTGGCGCTGTCCGGCCCCGCCGGCCCGGCGGCGCTGGAACTGGTGGCCGACCTGCCCATCTCCCAGGTCAAGCTGCGCCTGCTCGACGGGCGCCTGCGCTTCCATGGCCTGGAACTGCTGCCGCAGCAGCCGGCGTCCTTCGGCATGGATGTCTTCGGCTACCCCGGCGCCACGGTGGCCGGCTGGAAGGCGACGAAGCAGGACTACCTGGCCAGCTGGTTCGCGAAGGAC
>DAMABW010000404.1:0-4575 GCA_031999925.1 Massilia sp.
TTACATCATGCAGTCGAAACAAGCGGCCTTGCCGGCGCTGGACCTTGCCGCCAGCCCCTGTCAGATTGCGCGCAGGCGTGCCGGGTCGGGCCGCTCGATGAAGGCGGCCAGTTCGTCGCGCAGGCGCCCGCCCTCGCCCATCGCCGTATTCCACGCCTGTACGCGCGCATCGTGGTTCAGTCCATGGAAGGTGAAGTCGGCACGGTCCGGCAATTTGCCGCGCGGGAGCGTCTTCAGGAAGTCCTGCGATGGCGAGACGATCAGCACGTTGTCCAGCCAGCCGCGGTTCGGCCCGCGCGCGCAGCGGCGCCATGGCAGCGCCTTGTCCAGCCAGCCCGGCACGATGTGCTCGTTGAAGTGCGGGTAGAGCACGATGCCGTCCGGGTCTTGCTCCTCGACGCGCGCATACGGCAGCGCCAGGTTGTAGTCGATGATGCCGCCGTCCCAGTAATAGCCCTCGGGCACACCCGCGATCCGCGTTACCGGCTGCATGATCAGCGGCAGCGTGCCCGAGGCCAGCAGGCCGGCGGCAAGATTCTCGCGCGTGAGCGTGGCGAAGTGGGTGGTGAAGGCGTCGAATTTGCCGCGCAGCCAGGGCGCGCCGTCGCGGGCGTCGCCGATCACCACGCGCTCGAGCAGGCCGCCCAGGCGTTCGCGCGAGGCGAAGTTGGTGAGCGCCGCCGCCGCAAAGCCGCGCATCTCGGCGCGCCGGTGCGTGGGCGCGGCCAGGCCGCCCTTGCCGCGCACGGCCAGCAGGTGCAGGCGGTGGTGGGGATGGGCGACGATGTCGTCTTCATGGCCGCTGACGAATTCGCGCAGCAGTTCCTGCACCACCGCGTTGATCTGCGGCGGACTGGGCTTGGTGCTGGTGTAGCGCTGGCCGGCATACAGTTCGCCCAGGCGGGCAAAGGCGCGCACCGGATCGCGCTGGCAGGCGGCGGCCATGCGCCAGGCGCCGATCGAGGAACCGATCAGGGTGCGCTCGCGCGGGCTGGACGGCAGCCACTCGCCGAAGACATATTGGTCGAGGTCGCGGAAGATCAGGCCCTTGGGGCCGCCGGCGGCGGCGGGGACGATGGCGATGTCGCGGGCTTGCAGGCCGTGGCTGCGGATACGGGCCAGCGTGCGCGGGCCGGCATGAAAGTTGAGTGCGCTCATCGGACGATTATCGCAGGAACCGTTCCGGCCTGCCGCCGCGCCGCCAGCCCTGTCGGCGATCTTTACAGCAGCCAGACTGTGACATGGGCACACGCGCCGTGGCACGAAATTCGCATGACGTTCGCTGCCCGGCACGTCCGGTGCCGGCCAGGTTGCATGACAACACATATAGGAGATCATGATGAAACCTTACGCCATCCTGGCGGTGCTGCTGTTCGCCACCGCCCTATCCCATGCCGCACCGATGCGCGCCATCCGCTCGCCGATCGACGTGGTCGTCAATACCATGGGCGAATACGAAGAGCGGTGGTACCCGGAAGAAAACATGATCAACAAGTCGGGCCTGCTCACGCCCTTCATCGATGGCGTGACGGACTTCACCGACTATGTCTACACGACACCGCTGCACGAAGGCTGGGACGACTACAGCTGGCTCAGCGCCTACATCTACGAAGGCGAACTGATCTTCGACATGGGAAGGAATTACCGGATCTGGAACTTCATGATGTGGAACGGCGCCACCGGCATCAATGCCAGTCCGGCGCAATTCACGGTGTCCACTTCGCGCACGCTCGACTTCAGTAATGAGACCGTGGTTGGCAGTTTCACCGGCCAGCAGCGCAACTACGTCGGCACCGAATACGGAATCGCGCCCTCGATCGGCCGCTATGTCAAGCTGACCATCGACGGCAATTTCGGCAACTACTGCTGCGTGGCGATCGGCGAGGTGGCCTTCGATGTCGAACTGCTGCATCCGATACCCGAACCGGACTCCCTGGCGCTGGCCGGGGCCGGCCTAGCTGCCTTGGGCGCGACGACACTGGCGGCGCGCCGGCAGCGGGTGCGGCGGCGCGTGGGTTGAGTATCCGGCGTTTCAGGCGGTGTGCAGCTGCATCGTCGCCAC
Organism: Massilia sp.; assembly: GCA_031999925.1. GTDB lineage: Bacteria > Pseudomonadota > Gammaproteobacteria > Burkholderiales > Burkholderiaceae_D > Telluria. The sequence goes on from DAMABW010000404.1 coordinate 2,063, forward strand.
GTCCAGCTTGCCTTCGACGGCGAGCGGGATGATGCGCAGGGCCTTGTCGATCGATTCCTCGATCAGGCTCTGCTCTTCGCGGCGCGGACGGTGCAGCACGAAGTCGGCCACGCCCTGCTGCAGGTTCAGGCTGCGCGGGTGGCCGATGCCCAGGCGCAGGCGCCAGTAGTCTTGCGTGCCGAGAGCGGCGGTGATGTCCTTCAGGCCATTGTGCCCGCCCGAGGAACCGCCTTTCTTCAGCTTGGCGACGCCGGGCATCAGGTCGAGCTCGTCGTGCACGACCAGCACCTCGCTTGGTGCGATCTTGAAGAAGCGCGCCAGCGCGCCGACCGACTGGCCGGAACGGTTCATGAAGGTCAGCGGTTCGAGCAGCCAGACTTCCTTGCCCGAGATCGTGGTCTTGGCCAGCATGGCGTTGTAGCGGCTTTCGCGCTGCAGGCGGCAGCCGGGCAGGCTGTTGGCGAGGTTGTCGACCAGCCAGAAGCCGGCGTTGTGGCGGGTTTGTTCGTATTCCGGGCCAGGGTTGCCGAGGCCGACGATGAGGCGGATGGACATAGCGGTCGCGTCAGGAAAAAGAAGATTATCGCCGAAACGGCGATTGACGAGAAAACAAAAAACCCGCCGGGCGCGAGCCGCAGCGGGTTTTTCTCGTGCAGGGCTACCCGAGGGCAGCGCCGAAGAATTACTTGGCTTCTTCGGTTTCGGCAGCAGCTGCGCCACGCGGCACCGAGGTGGTGACGATGGTCAGGTTCTGGCCGTGGGTCAGCGCGGTCACGCCGGCTGGCAGTTTCAGGTCGTCGGTGTGGACCGAGCCGCCGACTTCCAGGGCGCCCAGGTCGACTTCGATGAACTCTGGCAGTTGGCCTGGCAGGCAGGACACGTCCAGTTCGTTCAGCACGTGCGACACGATGGCGCCGCCCAGCTTGACTGCTGGCGAGGTTTCGGCGTTGATGAAGTGCAGGGCGACCTTGGTGTGGATCGGCTGCGAAGCGTCGACGCGCTGGAAGTCAGCGTGCAGGACCAGTTGCTTGTATGCGTGCATCTGGAAGTCGCGCAGCAGGACTTGCTGGGTCTGGCCTTCGATTTCGAGGTCCAGCACGGAACCGTGGAAAGCTTCTTTCTTGAGCGCGTGGTACAGGGCGTTGCCGTCCAGTGCGATCAGGACCGGGGCTGCTGCGCCGCCGTAGATGATGCCTGGGGTCTGGCCAGCCTTGCGCAGGCGGCGGCTCGCTCCGGTGCCCTGCAGGGTGCGGTTGAATGCAACTACTTTCATGTGAAACTCCATAAGTGTGGGGCGCATGCGGGACATATTCCGCTTGAACCCCGGTTGTTGCCCGTCCCCGCGACCAGGGACCGGCTTGGCTGAGCACTGACAACGTGCTCAAGAAATCTGAATTTGCTTACAGTACAACGGCGCGCCGGGCTTGAAGCCGGGCGCGCCGCGAAATGGTGCTTGTCTTGCTTAGTCGACGAACAGCGACATCACCGAGTCGCCCTTGACGATACGCTTGAAGGTTTCGGCCAGCAGCGGTGCACAGGTCAGCTGGCGGATCTTCGGGCAGGCGGCGCCGGCGGCCGACAGCGGAATCGTGTCGGTCACCACCAGCTCGTCCAGCGGCGAGTTCGAGATGCGGTCGATCGCAGGACCCGACAGGACCGGGTGGGTGCAATACGCCACGACTTTCTTGGCGCCGCGTTCCTTCAGGACTTCGGCGGCCTTCGTCAGCGTCCCCGCGGTGTCGACCATGTCGTCCATGATCACGCAGTTGCGGCCTTCGACTTCACCGATGATGTTCATGACTTCCGACACGTTCGCCTTTGGACGGCGCTTGTCGATGATGGCCAGGTCGCAGCCGAGGCGCTTGGCCAGCGCACGGGCGCGAACCACGCCGCCGACGTCCGGCGACACGACCAGCAGGTCGTCGTACTTCTGCTTCTGCAGGTCGCCCAGCAGGATCGGCGAAGCGTAGATGTTATCGACCGGAATGTCGAAGAAGCCCTGGATCTGGTCGGCGTGCAGGTCCATGATCAGGACGCGCTCGACGCCGGCTTCTTCGAGCATGTTGGCGACGACCTTGGCCGAGATCGCGACACGCGCCGAGCGCGGGCGGCGGTCCTGGCGGGCATAGCCGAAGTAAGGAATCGCGGCCGTGATACGGCCAGCCGAGGCGCGCTTGAGAGCGTCGACCATCAGCATGATTTCCATGAGGCTGTCGTTGGTAGGAGCGCAGGTCGATTGCAGTACGAAGACGTCTTTACCGCGGACGTTCTCGTTGATTTCGACCATGACTTCGCCGTCCGAGAATTTCGAAACGACTGCTTTACCGAGAGGAATACCGAGGCTTTTTGCGACCCCTTCTGCTAGCGCCGGATTAGCGTTGCCGGTAAAAACCATCAGGTTTTCGTAAGCCATGGGAGTCCTGAGAGAAGAGCGTTGATACTTTTGAAAAACAATCAGCCGGCTATACCGGCTGATTATGCTTTAAGGTCCGTACCGCCTGGAGCAGTACCGC
>DAMABW010000405.1:0-394 GCA_031999925.1 Massilia sp.
TTATGCCGGCATCGACGCCAGGCGCTGCAGCATCGCCACCAGGCTGCGGTCGCCCACCGGCTGGTCGAGCAGGCCGCGCACCCCGGCCAGGTGGGCGCGCGCCGTGTCGTAGCAAAACGCCCGCCCTACCAGGAACACTACCGCCGTGCGCCCCGCCCCTTCCTGGGCCTTGATCGCCGCGCACAGCGCGTACGGGTCGATGCCCGGGGTCGAGGTGTTGATCATGGCCAGCAGCACCGGCGTTTCGTCGCACAGGCGCACCGCCGCCGGAGCACTGTCGGTCCAGGCGATCGGCAGCCGCTGCGCGCCGATCAACTGGGCCAGATGGTCGCGGAAGGCGCCGCCCTGGTCGACGATCAGCACCTTGCCGTTGCGCGGCGGCTGGCGCAGCGCC
>DAMABW010000405.1:404-4568 GCA_031999925.1 Massilia sp.
ACCTCGAAGCCGTCGAGATCGCTGCGGGTGATGAAGTTGACCACCCCGCCGATGCCGCGCTGGCGCCGCCGCCGCTCCGGCAAGGGCGCTTCGCCGCAGGCGCACAGGCGCTCGAGGGTGCGGCGGCGTTCGGCCACCAGTTGGGCCAGCGTCGCATGCAGCGAAGCGGCCTCCAAAGGACGCTCCACCCGGGTCCAGCCGTTGCCGCGGTCGCAGCCACCCACCTGCAGCGCCAGCGGCGGGCTGCGCATAGTGGACAGGCGCAGCATGGCGCAGGCGTTCTCGCCGTTCGCCAGGTAGACATCGGGTTCCTGCAAACTGTCTTCGTGCAGGCAGGCGTACAGCGGGCCGCAGGCCGGCGCATCGGCCAACAGGGAGACGATGCCGTCGGCAGCGTCGGGCGTGAAGCCGAGCAGACGGACGGCCGTGGGCGTTTTCCTGGCATGCATGATCGATCATCCGGCGCGTGCCATGCGGGTGCAACGCGCCTGTTGTGCGCCGAGCGGCGGCGCTGACCGATTGTGTGGCCGAGTAGGTGAGCCCTTCTCCCGGTTCTTGCTATCTATACTGTATGCATGTACAGTATTGGTCTTGGCCAGCGCTTTCTGTTCGACGATTTCTCGGAGCCGCATTAAGCTTGCGAGCTTGCGTATCAATCTAGTCACGTTCCTGTTCGTTGACAAGCACATTCCAACGATGCCATTCCTATTTTTTCCTTCCGACAAGATAGAATGCGCAGGCATTTCAAAAAAACACTCATCAGCATGGCAACCAAGAAACCCGCACCCGATTACAGCGAATCATCCATCCGCGTCCTGAAGGGACTCGAACCCGTGAAGCAGCGTCCGGGCATGTACACCCGGACCGAGAACCCGCTGCACATCATCCAGGAGGTGATCGACAACGCCTCGGACGAGGCACTGGGCGGCTATTGCAACAACATCGGCGTCACCCTGAACGTCGACGGCTCGGTCACGGTCGAAGACGACGGCCGCGGCATCCCGGTCGGCATCCACCCGGAAGAAGGCGTCTCCACGGTCGAGATCGTCTTCACGCGCCTGCACGCCGGCGGCAAGTTCGACAAAGGTTCGGGAGGCGCCTATGCCTTCTCGGGCGGCCTGCACGGCGTCGGCGTCTCGGTCACCAACGCGTTGTCCACGCGCCTGGAAATCAACGTCTGGCGCAAGACCGACGACGGCAACGGTATCCACCGCCTGGTCTTCGAAAACGGCGACGTGGTCGAGCCCCTCTCCTCTGCGCCGTTCGAGCGCGGCGGCAAGAAGAACGGCACCCGCGTCACCGCCTGGCCCGATCCGAAATACTTCGATTCGCCGAACATCCCGATGGCCGAACTGGTGCGCCTGCTGCGCTCGAAGGCCGTGCTGCTGCCTGGCGTCACCGTCACCCTCACCAACGCCAAGACCGGCGACGTCCAGACCTGGCGCTACGACGAAGGCCTGCGCGGCTACCTGACCGAAGCACTGGCGCAGGGTTCCAGCGGCCAGACCCTGATCCCGTTGTTCGAAGGCGCGCAGTACGCGCCGGCTGGCGACGAAAGCTTTGCCGAAGGCGAAGGCGCGGCCTGGGTCGTGGCCTGGAACGAGGAAGGCAGCGTGGTGCGCGAGTCCTACGTCAACCTGATCCCGACGCCAAGCGGCGGCTCGCACGAGTCCGGCCTGCGCGACGGCTTGTTCGGCGCGGTGAAGGGCTTCGTCGAACTGCACGGCCTGCTGCCGAAAGGCGTCAAGTTGCTGCCGGAGGACGTGTTCGCGCGCGTTTCGTTCGTGCTGTCGGCCAAGGTGCTGGACCCGCAATTCCAGGGCCAGACCAAGGAACGCCTGAACTCGCGCGATGCCGTGAAGCTGGTCTCCACCTTCACCAAGCCGCCGCTCGAACTGTGGCTGAACCAGCACGTCGAATACGGCAAGAAACTGGCCGACCTGGTCATCAAGCAGGCGCAGTCGCGCATGCGTTCGCTGCAAAAGGTCGAGAAGAAAAAGTCCTCGGGCGTGGCCGTGTTGCCGGGTAAACTCACCGATTGCGAATCGACCGACCTGACCCGCAACGAACTGTTCCTGGTCGAGGGCGACTCGGCCGGCGGTTCGGCCAAGATGGGCCGCGACAAGGAATACCAGGCGATTTTGCCGCTGCGCGGCAAGGTGCTGAACACCTGGGAAACCGACCGCGACCGCCTGTTCGCGAACAACGAGATCCACGACATCTCGGTGGCGATCGGCGTCGACCCGCATGCGCACGGCGATTCGCCTGACCTCTCCGGTCTGCGCTACGGCAAGATCTGCATCCTGTCGGACGCGGACGTCGACGGCTCGCACATCCAGGTCTTGCTGCTGACCCTATTCTTCAAGCACTTCCCTGCCCTGTTCCGCCACGGCCACATTTGCGTGGCGCGTCCGCCGCTGTACCGCGTCGACGTGCCGGCGCGCGGCAAGAAGCCGCTGCAAAAGCTGTACGCGCTCGACGACGGCGAATTGCTGGCCATCGAAGACAAGCTGAAAAAGGAAGGCCTGAAAGAAGGCAGCTGGAGCATTTCGCGCTTCAAGGGCCTGGGCGAGATGAACGCCGAGCAGCTGTGGGAAACCACGATGAACCCGGACACCCGCCGCCTGCTGCCGGTGTCGCTGGGCGACTTCGACCACGGCGAATCGAGCGCGCGTTTCAACATGTTGATGGGCAAAGGGGAGGCCGCCGCACGGCGCGCCTGGATCGAAGAACACGGTAACGAAACCGAAGCGGACATCTGATCATGATCATTGGTATTGATTTGGGCACCACAAACAGCTTGGTAGCAGCCTGGCGTGACGGGCGCGCGCAGATCATTCCCAATGCGCTCGGCGAATACCTGACGCCGTCCTGCGTCGGCATCGACGACGATGGCACGGTCCTGGTGGGCGCGGCGGCACGTTCGCGCCTTCAGACCCATCCCGACCTTTCCACGGCGCTGTTCAAGCGCTACATGGGCAGCGAGCGCGTCACGCAACTCGGCAAGCAGCAATTCCGCCCGGAAGAGCTGTCCTCGTTGGTGCTGCGCGCCTTGAAAGAAGACGCCGAAGCCTGGCTCGGCGAAAAGGTGGAAGAAGCCATCATCACGGTGCCGGCCTACTTCAGCGACGCCCAGAGAAAAGCCGCGCGCGCGGCGGGCCAGTTGGCCGGCCTGAAGGTCGAGCGCCTGCTGAACGAACCGACCGCCGCGGCCCTGGCCTATGGCATCCAGGACAGCCAGCAGGAAACCAAGTTCCTCGTCTTCGACCTGGGCGGCGGCACCTTCGACGTCTCCATCCTCGATTTGTTCGAGGGCGTGATGGAAGTGCGCGCCTCGGCCGGCGACAATTTCCTTGGCGGCGAAGACTTCGTCGAGGTGCTGGTCAAGACCTTCTACGAACGCAGCAGCCTGCGCAACGCGCTCGGCACGGGCGTGCTCATGCGCGCGCAAATCCAGCGCCTGCGCGACGAAGCCGAACGCGCCAAGCGCGCGCTGTCGGAGTCCGCCACCGCCCAGATGACGTTCCAGCACGAGGGCCGCGAATTCACCTGGCGCCTCGACGAAGACACGCTGGCCCAATTGTGCGAACCGCTGCTGCAGCGACTGCGCAAGCCGGTCGACCGGGCGCTACGCGATTCCACCATCAAGGCGAGCGAGCTCGACGCCGTGGTGCTGGCCGGCGGCGCCACCCGCATGCCGATCGTGCGCAAGCTCGTGTCGCGCATGTTCGGCCGCTTCCCGTCGATGCACCTCGATCCGGACCACGCCATCGCACTCGGCGCGGCGGTGCAGGCCGGCCTGAAGATGCGCGACGCCGCCCTCGAAGAGGTGGTGATGACCGACGTCGCGCCCTACTCGCTCGGCATCAACATCTCACGCCAGATCGGGCCGAACAATTACGAATCGGGCCACTACCTGCCGATTATCGAGCGCAACGCCACGGTGCCGGTGTCGCGCGTGCAGAACATCACCACCGTGCGCGACGGCCAGCGCGAACTGCGCGTGCTGGTCTACCAGGGCGAGGCGCGCCTGGTGAAGGACAACGTGTACCTCGGCGCGATCGACTTCCCGATCCCTCAAAAAAAAGCCGGCGAAATCAACGCCGACGTGCGCTTTACGTACGACATCAGCGGCGTGCTGGAAGCCGAGATCACGGTCTATCC
>DAMABW010000406.1:0-4566 GCA_031999925.1 Massilia sp.
GCATGGTGCCGTCCACCGCTGGGTGGTTGAACTCGATGAAGAAGTCGAGCTTGTAGCCGTCGTGCGGTTTCAGGCGCGCCCACTTCTCGTTGTTGCCCGTGCCCTGGCGCACTTCGACTTCCTTCAGCACGCGGATGAATTTCTTCGGCGCCGACTGGTCTTCCACGCCGGCCTGCTGCAGCAGGAACACGAACGAGGAGGCCGAGCCGTCCATGATCGGAATCTCTTCGGCCGTGACCTCGATGTAGAGGTTGTCGATACCCAGGCCGGCGCAGGCCGACATCAGGTGTTCGACGGTGGAGACGCGCGCCGAATCCTTGATCAGCACCGAGGCCATGCGCGTGTCGCCGACCACGTCGGCGCTGGACGGGAATTCGACCACCGGATCGAGGTCGACACGGCGGAACACGATGCCGGTATCGGGCGCGGCCGGACGCAGCGTCAGCTCGACCTTGCGGCCGGAATGCAGCCCGACACCCGTCGTGCGCACCAGTTGTTTGATGGTTCGTTGTTTGAGCATGGGTCGATTATATCTGCGCTTTTCAAAGCCTGCCGAAGCCGGCCATTGCAATATAGAAACATCAACAACGAACTGATGTGCTAACGCGACAGCTCAGGGATGCTCGGATTCGGCGTGCGTTTTCTCGTGCCGGATCAGGTACAGGCCGCTGCCGATGATGATCGCCGCGCCGATCAGCGTATAGCTGTCGGGCAGGGTCTGCCACAGCATCCAGTCGATCGCCACGCCCCAGGCCAGGGCCGAGTACTCGAACGGCGCCACCACCGAGCCTTCGCCGTGGCTGAACGCTTCCGTGATCGCCAACTGGCCGAAGAAGCCGCTCACCGCCAGGCCGCACAGCAGCAGGATGTGACCAGGGTCGATGCTCACCCACTCCGGCGCGGCAAGCAGCGTAGCGCCAATCGACATCAGGAGCATCAGCCAGAACATCATCTGGCGCGTGCTGTCGGTGCGCGCCAGGATGCGCGCGGCGATCGCCGAAATGGCGTAGCACACGGCCGAACCGAGGATCGCCAGGCCGCCCAGGGTCAGGAAGCCGCCGCCTTCCGGGCGCAGCACGACTAGCACGCCAGCCAGTCCGACGACAATCGCGATCCAGCGCGCCAGGTTGACGCGCTCCTTCAGGAAGAACACCGCCATCGCCGTGATCAGGGCCGGTGCGATGAAGAAGATCGAATAGGCCTCGGCCAGGCTGAGGCGCTTCAGGCCATACGCGAACAGCGCCAGCATGCCGATGCCGAGCACGCCGCGCAGGACGTGCAGCGAAAAGCGCGCGCGCATCATGGTGGCGAAGCCGCCGCGCCAGGCGACGTACAGCACCACCAGCGGCAGCGACGACAGCGAACGCAGGGCCGCCACCTGCATCGCCGGATAGTGGGCGGCGAGCAGCTTCATTGCCGTGTCCATCAGCGAGAACATGAAGACGGCGATCAGCATCGCGTAGATGCTGCGCAGGTTGCCGGAGACTTGACTCATAACGATACTCAAACAAAAAACGGCGCCGCAGCGCCGTCGGGTGCGAAGACGAATCGGATCAGCCCAACTGCGCCAGCAGCGCTTCGGCCTTCGAGACCTCGAAGCCGCCCTGCTCCACGTTCAGCTGCTTGACCACGCCGTCGACCACCAGCATCGAGTAGCGCTGCGAGCGCGTGCCCATGCCGTGCTTCGAGAAGTCGGCGTCCAGGCCCAGGGCCTTGGTGAATTCGGCGTTACCGTCGGCCATCATGCGCACGGTGCCGGTGGCCTTTTGTTCGCGGCCCCAGGCGCCCATCACAAAGGCGTCGTTCACCGAGATGCACCAGATTTCGTCCACGCCCTTGGCCTTGAAGGCCTCGGCATTCTCGACGAAGCCCGGCACGTGCTTGGCCGAGCAGGTTGGCGTGTATGCGCCCGGCAGGCCGAAGATGGCAATCGTCTTGCCCTTGACGAGATCGGCCACCTCGAAGGTGTTCGGGCCCAGGGTGCAGCCCGCGGTCTCGGTCTCGACGAATTCGGCCAGGGAGCCTGCTGGGAGGCGGTCGCCAATCTGGATGGTCATGGTGTGTCTTTCAGTGTCGTTGTAAGAATCCCGGCAGTATGCCCTATCCTTGCCTGTCCTGCACTACATCGCCGCGAACAGCGGCACGTAGGCGCGGCTCACCGGCAGCTCGGTCGCGACGCCGCGCATGCGCAGGAACAGGCGGCTGGCCTCGTCGCGCCGGGTGCCGGCCAGGTGGGCGAGGTTGATGACCGTGGCACGGTGTACCTGCCAGAACTCGTCGGGGTCGAGGCGGGCGGCGAGTTCGGCGATGGGCGTGCGGATCAGGTATTCGTCGCCCGCGGTGCGCACCACCGTGTACTTGTCGTCGGCCTGGAAGAACAGGACCTCGCCCACCGCGATGTTGTGGACCATGCCGCCCTTGCCTGCGCGCAGGTAACGCAACTGAGGCAGGCGCTCGCCGGCCGGCTGCCCAATCAGGCGGCGTAGCGTCTGCGCCAGCGCCGCGTCGTCCGGCGGCGGCGTTGCCAATGCCGCACGCACGCGTTCGACCGTGCGCTGCAGGCGCTCGGCGCGCAAGGGCTTCAGCAAGTAGTCGAGCGCCGCGTGCTCGAAGGCCTGCACCGCGTATTCGTCGTAGGCGGTCACGAAAATGGCGCGCGTGCGGCCTTCGATGCCTTGCGCGACTTCGAGGCCGGACAGGCCCGGCATGCGGATGTCGAGGAAGGCGAGATCGGGTTCATGCTCGGCGATGAGGGCGGCGGCGTCGATGCCGTTACTGGCCACGGCCACGATCTCGAGCTCGGGCCAGAGCCGTTCCAGCTGCCCCTTCAGGTGCTGGGCGAGATGCGGTTCGTCGTCGGCAATCAGGGCGTGGTATGTGGAAGCGATCATGGCTTGGCCTGGTAGGGAAGTTCGATGGTGGCGTCTGTGCCGGCGCCGTGCAGCAAGTGCAGGCTGGCGCGTTCGCCATAGCGGTGCCGCAGGCGGGCGCGGATGTTGGCCAGCGCGGTACCGGCGCCTTTCGCGGCCGGCGGCGCTTCTGCCCCCAGGCCATCGTCGCGTACCTGCACGCACAGGCGTCCATTCTCGACGGCGGCCACGATGCGTACTTCCCCACCCGCGACCTTCGGCTCCAGGCCGTGGCGGATGGCGTTCTCGACCAGCGGCTGCAGCAGCAGCGGCGGCAGCAGCGCGGCGCGTGCATCCGGCCCGGCTTCGACCGCGAAGCGCAGGCGTTCGCCCATGCGGATCTGCAGCAGGCGCAGGTAGTTGGCGGCCATCTCGAGTTCGGCGCCGAGCGTGGTCTCGTCCACGCGCAACTGGCCCATGCCGGCGCGCAGGTGGTCGGAAAACGCTTCGAGCATGGCGCGGGCGCGCGGCGGGTCGGTGTCGAGCAGGCTTTCGATGTTCGCCAGCGTGTTGAACAGGAAGTGCGGTTCGATCTGCGCCTGCAGCAGGCGCAGTTGCGCCTCGGCCGCCTGGGCCTGCATCTTCTGGCGCTGCAGACGGCCACGCCAGAACAGCGCGGCGACGATCGCCAGGAAAGGCAGGAACTGCAGCACGCGCAGCTGGCGCCGCAGCGCCGAAGAGACAAAAAGTTCGCTGTCGGGGAAGACCAGGGCCAGCAAGGCGCTGCCGAGCAGGTTCCCCAGCATCAGGCCGGCCAGCAAGACCAGGCTGACCAGCGCCGCCGCGCGCCAGTCGCGCACCGGCGACAGCCGCGCCAACAACGCTTGCGGCAGCAATGCCTCTGCCAGGCGCGCCACGGCCAGCATGCTCCAGGCGATCGCCAGGAACAGCAGCAGCATGCCGAGCAGGAGGCGCCGCAGGAAGCTGGCATCGGGCACGTTCACGGTCACCACGCCGGCCATGCCGAGCAGGCAGAGCGCGGCCCAGGCCAGGAATGCCAGGACCGCGGCGATGAGGACGTCCGCCCACAGGTCGGCGGCGCGGCGCTTGTGCAGGGTCCAGAATGCGCGCCAGGCTTGCGTGAATGTGATTGGGAGGATCATCTTTCCAGTCTACAACACAGGAGTACCGCCTCCGGCGAAGATGCGACGGATCGACAGGCTGGCCGACGAACGGCAAGCTGTCACAAACACGCCGCACCGGCCGTCTTGCATGGATCGCCAACCCAATCGAGAATGCAGCATGACCCTCCCTTCTTCTCTTGAGCCGGCCGACAGCTTCGACGCCGTGCGTCCGCGCCTGTTCGCCATCGCCTACCGCATGCTCGGCACGCGCGCCGACGCCGAGGACGTGGTGCAGGACGCCTGGCTGCGCTGGAACGGCAGCGAGCGTGCCACCGTCGCCACGCCCGAGGCCTGGCTGGTCACGGTCGCCACGCGCCTGGCCATCGACCGCCTGCGCAGCCGCAAGCTGGAACGCGAAGCCTACATCGGCTGGTGGCTGCCCGAGCCGCTCATCGAGGACGCGCACACGCCGGAAGCGGCGGCCGAACTGGCCAGCGACGTATCGGTGGCCTTCCTGTGGGTGCTGGAGCGCCTGGCGCCAGAGGAACGCGCCGCCTTCCTGCTGCGCCAGGTATTCGACCAGCTTTACCCGG
>DAMABW010000407.1:0-4565 GCA_031999925.1 Massilia sp.
TTCCATCGTAGAGATTGTGCTTAGATTAGTCATTATTTGAGCGAAACCCTCGGTCAAGTTACAGGTAAATGTCCCTTTTTGGCCGGTTGCAGACCTATTGGAGCGGCGGCTAATAACCCATTGCGGACCTTCCGAAAACTACCAAGATGGCTTTTCGGGAGTCATGCGTGTGCAGGCTTGCGGAAGCTCACGTTCGATTTCCCGTAGGCGACCCTCGTACTGCGGCCCAAGCACACGCAGTTCACCGTTAGTGCGGTCGATCATGATTGGCACATTCCCAACCAATGCATGTTCAAGTTTGGATCGGTCAGCCAGGTACTCGGCGGAGTTATAGAAAAAGACCCACCCATACGGCAGCGCGAGCGTATTCGCACGATCAAGTATCGCTTGGTCATCCGTCACTGTAGACACCCAGCATTCAGCAACTTTTCTTGCTTCGCTAAAGTTCATTACACCACCGTTATCGTGTGATCACCGCGTACGTCAGATTGCCGGCCATGTGTCCGCTTCTGTGCCGATTGCGGCTGTTGGAAGCAGCATAGCAGGTTGCTGAGGCAACAAACTCACTGACTGTCACGAACGGCCGCTATCGACCCGAAGCGGACGATGGACATCACGCATCGTCAAGATCAGAAGCCCAGGCAGGATATGCATCCCAAGTAGCGTAGTGACACACGAATTCAGCCTTTGTCTCTCTAGAGCTACGTTTCGAAGCAATCATCTCCAGCAACTCACTTACAAGCTCAGCCTCGAGAAAATAGACAAACCCTTCTTCCTTGTCGTGCCGTACGACCGTGTCGTCCTTTCCAAACTGGACGATCTTCGCCTCATTGCTCAACTGGAACGGTTCGCGCGTGTAGATCACGGATTGCTCCGGCATCTGTCCGACAAGAAAAATCGCATCTAGAAGCTGCATGTGACCTCAAGAGAGAGTACCGAACCGCATCGTGAACGTCCGCTTGTGGCCGATTGCGGACATTACAATGGCTCAGTGTACGATGCTATTACTTCGACAACAAGAATCGAATGCCGTACGCCACGGCGCTATCGTGCAAGGGTAAAACTTTAGATGTAAAAACTGTGGGATAAATGTAGGGGCAACCGAGCCAGAAAAGAAAAAGGCCAATCCGAAGATTGGCCTTTTTCCTGATTCTTTTGGTCGGGGCGAGAGGATTCGAACCTCCGACCCCGTGCACCCCATGCACGTACGCTACCAGGCTGCGCTACGCCCCGACTAGTCAACAATTATACCAGAGACAGAAAAATGTCTTAGGTTTTTGTCACAGTCCAGCCTCCTTTCCAGGCTTACTTCCAGTCCCCGCGCAACTCGCTCACCTGTTCGTACAGGTACTCCGGCGTCGCCTCCTGCGGCGGCACCGGCGCGCCTACCGCCAGCGCCAGTTTCGAGCGCAGGCCGCGCGTCAACGAACGCTCGAACACGTTCCCCGGATCGCGCGTGAACACGCTGCCCCACAATCCGCGCAGCGCCATCGGAATCACCGGCACCTTGCTGCGCTCGACGATCTTCGAAATCCCGCCGCGGAACTCGTTCATGTCGCCGGTGCGGGTGAGCTTGCCTTCCGGGAAGATGCAGACCAGATCACCCTCATGCAGAGCCTGGGCGATGTCGATGAAGGCGCGCTCCATCAGGAAAGGATCTTCCTTGGCCGGCGCAATCGGAATCGCCTTGGCGGTGCGAAAAATCCAGCCCAGGAAAGGCGTTTTGAAAATGCGGTGGTCCATCACGAAACGAATCGGGCGCGGGCTGGCGGCGCCGATCACCAGTGCGTCGACATAGCTGACGTGGTTGCACACCAGCACGGCCGGGCCTTCGTCGGGAATCCGGTCGACGTCCACGGTCTTCACGCGGTGGATGGTGTGAATCAGCAGCCAGGCCAGGAAGCGCATCAGGAATTCCGGCACCAGCGAGAAGATATACAGCGCCACCAGCGCGTTCAGCAGCGCGGTTACCAGGAACATCTGCGGAATCGTGAAGCCCTGCCCCAGCAGCAGGATCGCCACGCCGGCCGCCGCCACCATGAACACCGCGTTCAGGATGTTCATGCCCGCAATCGTGCGCGAGACATGCTTCGGATCGCAGCGCGTCTGGATCAGCGCGAACAGCGGCACGATGAACAGGCCGCCGAACACGCCGATCAGCACCACGTCGATCAGGATGCGCAGCGTGCCCGGCAGTTGCAGCAGCGCCATCGCGCCGACGGTCGCCGTATTCGTATAGGCCAGGCTGGCAAAGTAGAGATCGATGCCGAACACCGACAGCCCGATCGCGCCGAACGGCACCAGCCCGATCTCGACCTTGTGGCCCGACAGTTTCTCGCACAACAGCGACCCGGCGCCCACGCCGAGCGAGAACACCGTCAGCAGCAACACGAACACGCTGTTGTCGCCATGCAGGTAATCCTTGGCATACAGCGGGAATTGCGACAGCACCAGAGCGCCGTAGAACCAGAACCAGGAATTACCCAGCATCGAGAGGAACACGGTACGGTTCTGGGCCGAGAAGCGCAGATTGCGGATCGACTCGGCAATGAAATTCTTGCTCACCTGCAGTTCCGGCGCCGGCGCCGGCGAGGCAGGAATGCGCCAACTGGTCAGTAAACCAAGCGCTGCCATCGCCAGGCTGGCGCCGGCCACCAATTCAATGCCCCATGGCTTGTGCACCACCAGCAAGGCGCCCAGCACCTGGCCCAGCAGGATGCCGACAAAGGTGCCCATCTCGATGACGCCGTTGCCGCCGACCAGTTCTTCCGGCTTCAGGTGCTGCGGCAGGTAGGCATACTTCACCGGCCCGAACAGGGTCGAGTGCACGCCCATGCCGACCACGGCCGCGATCAGGAGCCACAGCGTGTGCGTCATCCAGCCGATACCGGCCACCAGCATGATGCCGACTTCGAGCAGCTTGACGAAGCGCGACAGCCTGCCCTTTTCCACCTTGTCGGCGATCTGGCCGGCGGTGGCGGAAAAGACGACATACGGCAGGATGAACAGGCCGGGAATCAGGTTGTTCAGCAGCCCCGGTTCGAGCGTGGTCCACGACAGCGCGTCATAGGTCAGCGCCACCATCAGCGCGGTCTTGAAGAGGTTGTCGTTGAAGGCGCCCAGGAACTGGGTCCAGAAAAACGGCGCAAAGCGGCGTTGGGACAACAGGGAAAACTGGCTCGTTTGGCTCATGCTTCGGTCTCGTTGGCGTCGGGGCGGATGGCGGTGTGTAATTTACAATACCTGGCCGGGCTTGAATACAAATATTTCCCGTGCAGCAATTGCGCCGCCGATGGTAATACGTCTGGTAGCGCCACGCGATACCGCCACCACCCGGTAAATCGTGATGATTGAGGCCGAGCAATATGAAAAGCGGCCAAGGCGATTGGCAAGCCGTGTAGCGAAAACAGCACGGGAAGTTCGGTTGACACCGCCAATTCACGCTTGAGACAGCGCAAACGCCGCTCCCGTGCGCCTTGTTGTGCAGTGCAGCGTGAGTAGAATGCTCAGATGAATTCGCCCAAGCTCTCCAGCCTCCAGCACAGCGCACCCGATGCGCTCTACGACGACATCGAGCAGGAACTGCTCGCGCTCACCACGGCTTCGCTCGACGACGATGACGCCGCCGCATCGCCCACCATTGTGGACGAGTTCGATAACGAATTCCTGGCTGAACTCAGCCTGACAGAGACCAGCCGCCCGCCCTGTTGAGGCGAACGGCCCGGCTCAGCCGCTTAGCTCAAGGTTTCGAGCCTGATCCGGATCACCTTGCCCACCACCGAGGTCAGCGCCTCGATGCGTTCGATGGCGGCGTCGACGTTCTTTTCGCGCGTCTGGTGGGTGATCATGATGATGTCGGTGCGTGCGTCGCCGCGATTTCCCTTTTGCAGCACGGCGTCGATCGAGATGCCGGCGTCGGCCAAGATGCGGGTCAGGTCGGCCATCACGCCGAGCTGGTCGTTCACATACACGCGCAGGTAATAGCTGGTCGTGATTTCCGACATCGGCAGGACGGCGACGTCGGTCATCTGGTTCGGCTGGAAAGCCAGGTGCGGCACGCGGCAATACGGGTCGACCGTGGCCAGGCGCGTCACGTCCACCAGGTCAGCGATCACCGCCGAGGCGGTTGGTTCCGAACCGGCGCCCTTGCCGTAGTACAGGCTGGCGCCGACAGCGTCGCCCTGCACCAGCACCGCGTTCATCGCGCCTTCGACATTCGCGATCAGGCGCGTGGCAGGAATCAAGGTCGGGTGCACGCGTAGCTCGATGCCTTCGACACCCTCGGTGTGCACGCGGCGGGTAATGCCCAGCAGCTTGATGCGGTAACCCAGTTCTTCGGCGTAACGGATATCGTCGGCCTGCAACTGGCTGATGCCTTCCACATGGGCCTTGTCGAACTGCACCGGAATACCGAAGGCAATCGCCGACATGATGGTCAGCTTGTGCGCCGCATCCACGCCCTCGATGTCGAAAGTCGGGTCGGCTTCGGCATAGCCGAGCTCCTGGGCCTGCTTCAGCACGGTGGCGAAGTCCAGGCCCTTGTCGCGCATCTCGGACAGGATGAA
>DAMABW010000408.1:0-4550 GCA_031999925.1 Massilia sp.
CGCAGCGGGATCTCGTCCTGCATCGCCTGCATGAGCGCCTTTGCCAGCGCCGGGCGCGGATCGCGCGCGCCGTAGGGCAGGGCGCCGGCGTTCGCCGCGTCGCGTCCGCGCGCCTGCAGGCGTGCGAACAGGCTTTCCGCCGCGGGCATGTCCTGCACCAGCAGCGGCGCCTCGATGCCGAGCAGGTGGCCGACCACGTTCCAGGCGTGCAGGTAGGCGTCTTCCTGTTGCGGCGTCAAGGCCAGGCCGAGCTGGCGCAGGCCGCGCAGGAAGACGTAATGGAAGGTCAGCAGGGTGTACGCCAGCTCTTCCTGGTTGATGGGCAGGCCGTGCTGCTGCGCGTCCCAGCCGCGCGCGTGCAGGGCGTGGTGCAGGCCGGGGCCTGCCGGGGGCAGCGGCGCCAGCAACCCGCCCGCGTCGGCGCCGGCCATCGCGTCGGCCGGATTGCCGCGCATGATCAGGTGGCGGATGGTGGCGTGGATCAGGCGCACCTTCAGCACCTGGGCGACGCCGCCGCCGTCCAGGCCGGTCAGGCCGCCGCGCAGCATCACCGGGAAGATCATGGCGGCGGTCGAGCGCACCCGGTAGTCGGTGTTCTGTTCGAGCTGGCCGGCCGTGTGCAGCACGCTCGCCAGGTCGACCGGCACATAGCACTCGGGCAGGCTGGCGCAGAACAGCAGGGTGCAGGACAGCATGCTCATCTCGACGAACGCGGCTTCGGCCGCGGCGATGCGCGCCGGGTCGGCCCAGCCGGGCAGCACGCGCGCGGCGGCCACGAAGTCTTCCAGCGCGGCGGCGATGTGCGGCGGTGTGGCGGGGCTGGCGCGCCAGCCGTCGAGCATGCCGTTGCTCGTCCAGGCGCCGATCTCGCGGTTCACGACCGCGATGGCGTCGAAGCGCGCCTGGCCGTCGAGACCGGCGAGGATGCGCGCGACCGTGTCGTCGGCCGGCGGATCGGCGCGGTAGCGCGGGTCGACCCCGACGAGCGGATCGTGCATGGTTCCCATCAGGCTTCCCGCGCGACGGCGGCCATGCGCGCGGCGGCGACCACCGGGCTGGCAGGCAGTTCGGGCACGACGGCGGCGGCTGGCGCCTGCCAGCGGCTCCAGCCGCACAGGGCGGCCAGCAGCGGAATGCCCATCGCGAACAGGGCGATGGTGCGGGTCTCGACCGGGGTGCCGAGGCAGGCCTGGAACAGCATGTTGCCGCCGTAGATCGCCAGCGGCACGACTGTGTGGGCGCGCGAGACGCTCGCCGCGGCCACCGGCGGACGGCGGCGCAGCGTCAGGCGGAACAGGAAGATGATGACGAAGGAAACCGCCATCCAGCCGACGAAGCCCTGCAGGGTTTCGCCGAACCACCAGCCGTCGGTCTTGGCCATGACCCAGGCCTTCAGCGTGAATACCATGTAGGGGTCGGCGCCGAGGTCGTAGGCGGTGACGATCATCGCCGCCAGGAAGGACTGGACGATGCTCTGGCCGAGCGGCGCGGCGCCATCGGTCGGCGTTTGCCAGACCATCAGATTGGCGATGACGTAGGCGATGTAGGTCAGGGCGAACCACATCAGCGGGATCACCATCGGCACGTCGCCGAGACGCCAGCCGAGTACTTCGGTATAGGTGTAGTGGCCGAAGAACCAGCCGTGGCTGGAACCCATCTGCTCGGCGAACCAGCCGAGCGACACCGCGATGAGCACGAAATGCAGGGCCGCGCGCGCGCCCAGCAGGTGGATCGCGCTGGCCCAGCAGCAGGCGAACATCGCCAGCGAGCCGACGATCAGCATGCGCGTGGTCTCCCCCAGGCCGCGCGTCAGCAGTACGACGAGGAACAGGGCAAGCAGGATGAAGGTGATGCGGGGGAAATGGCGCTGCATGGACTTCATGGTCGTTCCTCGTCGTGGCTCGTTATGGTGTGATCAGAAGCGGACATCCATACGCAGTGAAACGGTACGCGGTTCGCTCGGCACGGTCATGCCGAAGCTGTCGATATTCACCGGCTCGACCTTGTCCTGCAGGTTGCGCACGCGCAGCAGCAGGCTCCAGGGCGCGCCATGCGGCTGGTAGCCCAGGCTCAGGTCGGTCTCGGTGCGGCCTGGAATCCGGTAGCGCAGCAACTGGCTCGGCACGCCGATGGTGTAGGCGCGCGCGGTGCGCGAGAACGCGCCTGCCGTTAGCGTGCCGTTGCCGACACCGAAGCCCTGCTCGTAGCCCAGGGTCAGCACCGCGCTCGGGGCGCGATCGAGCTTGTAGCCGGCCCAGGAATGGATGCCGTCCGGGGTGTAGTCGACGTAGTGGGCATCGGTGAGCGCCAGGGTCGAACTCAGGCGCGCGCTGGCCACCGGTTTCACCGCCGCCTCGACTTCCAGGCCCTTGACGCTGGCCACGCCGGCATTGCTGGTAACGTAGCGCGGCACACCCTGCACCATCGCCACGCCCGACAGCTGCAGGTTGGTGTAGTCGTACTTGTAGGCGGCCAGGTTCAGGCTGGCGCGGTTCGCCCAGAAGCGGGTCTTCAGGCCCAGTTCCACCGACTTCAGGGTTTCCGGCCGGTAGACCAGGGCCGATTCCGGTACCGCCAGGGCGGCCGGGCAGGCCACGCCGAGGGTCGTCGTGTCGGCCAGGCAGCCATCGTTGAAGCCGCCCGATTTATAACCGGTGGACAGCGTGCCGTATACCAGGGTCGACGGGTTCAGGTCGGCGTCGAAGCCCAGGCGCCAGGTGGTCTTGCTCATGTCCAGGCTGGCGGCGTTCGGCATCGCCATGTCGGTGGCGGCGTTGAAGACGGGGCCGAGCTGCAGGTTGGTGGCGCCGACGCGCGACTTCTCGTCCTGGGTGTACCGGGCGCCGGCCGTCAGGCGCAGGTCGTCCAGTACGCGCCAGGTGGCCTGGCCGAACACGGCGCGGCTCTTCGACACGCTGGGCCCGGTCGGGAACGCGTAGTACGGCGGCAGCCCGATCGGCTCGAGGTCGCGGAAGGTGGCAAGCTGGCGCATGTCTTCGCGGAACCAGTAGACGCCGGCCTGGGCCGAGACGCGGCCCTTGTCGCTCGTGGCGATGCGCAGTTCGTGCGAATCCTGGTCGTAGGCGCCCTCGAAATACTGGCGCACGCCGAGCGCGAAGCCGGGCACGATGCGGTAGTAATAATTGACCAGGAAATCGTGGTCGAACTGGCGCCGCGAACCCAGGTAGTACAGGGTGGCCGGACCCAGGTTCCACGACAGTTCCGCGCTCAGGCCCTGCGAATCGCGGCGGCTGTGGCCTTGTTCCGGCACGGCGTTCGGCGGCACGAAGGCATTCGTCAGGCGCTCCTTCGTGGAGGCGTCGCGCCAGGTCGGGGTGCCGTTCTCGATGCTTGAATAAAAATTGGTATCCGGGACGATCACGTCGTTGTTGTCGTGCTGGACCGTGCGGTCGTAGCGCAGCAGCAGCGAGGCGTCGGCGTTGACGTCGAGCTTGGCCGACAGGCGCGCCGATCGGTCGTCGCGGTCGAGGCCGAGTTCGTGCCCGGTGCCCTGGGCGTTGCGCAGGACGCTGTCGCGGCGCTTGCTGCTCACCGCGGCGCGCAGGGCGAGGGCATCGTTCAGCGGCAGGTTCAGCATGCCGTCGACCTTGCGTGCGCCGAAGCTGCCGGCTTCGAGACCGATCGCGCCTTCGAGCGTCTTGCCGGGCGCGTTCGAGATCACGTTGACGACGCCGGCCGTGGTGTTGCGGCCATACAGCGTGCCCTGCGGGCCGCGCAGGACTTCGACGCGGTCGACGTCGAGGAAGTCGCCGTTCTGGGCGTGCGGACGCGCGATGTAGACGCCGTCGAGCATGAAGGCGGCCGAGGGCTCGCCCTTGTCGGTGGCGTCGGCATTGCTGACGCCGCGGATGGTGATGCGCAGGCCGTCGGCGGCGTTGTTCAGCATGACGCCGGGCAGGCGCGCGGCGACGTCGGATGGACGGTCGAGGCCGGCCTTACCGAGTTGGGCGCCGCTGACGACGGACATCGCGACCGGCGTCTTCGATTCCGGCGCGACGCGGCGCTGCGCGGTGACGAGGACTTCCTGGATCTGGCCCTGCTGTTGGTCGACGGCTGGTGTTTCCTGTGCCTGCGCGCCGAACGGGAACGAACCCCCGATGGCGGCAGCCAGCAGCGTGAGGTTCGAACGAACCTGACGATTGGACATGCATTCCCCTAGTTTCTCTGATGTTTTACGCAGCGTTTGTGAAAACCGCACTACGCTGGCGTCGACCGCGTATGTTTTATGTAACAGATCACGGACGAGCTAAAGCCTTGCAGTCTAGCAGTACATGTAATCAGGAAACAGTCCTCAGACATTTTATTGTTTGGAAACGAGGATAGGGCGCGACACTCGATGCATGAACGATAACGGAATCGGCAAGTCGACTAAGTACTCGACCGGAAATAAATGTGAATTTTGGCAAACAGAACCGGAGGTGCGGCTAGCCGATGCGGTGCAAGGCGGCGAGTGCGCCGCAGTGCGAGCACTGCAAGCGCGAGCCAACGCAGCAACGCGCCGGTTATGGCAGCCAAAAACACATTTATTT
>DAMABW010000409.1:0-4468 GCA_031999925.1 Massilia sp.
CTCGACGTCCATCAGGATCAGGTCGGGCCGGCGTTCGCGCGCCAGTTGCACCGCCTGGGCGCCGTCGGCGGCCTCGATCGCATCCAGGCCGACCCCGGCCAGCATCTCCAGCATCAGGATGCGCATCACCGGATCGTCGTCGGCCACCAGCACGACACCGCGTTGGGAAGAGGTAGGCATTTCAGGTTTCCTTCTCTAGCATGGCATTGAGCGAATGCCGGACCGCCTGGAATTCGTGTTCCATGTCGGTGAGGAGCGCATCGGCGCCCTCGATGGTGTCGGCGCGGCCGAGCTGTTCCAGGTCCTTGCACAGGCCGGCCAGGGCCTCGGCGCCGACGTTCGCGCTGGCCGACTTCAGACTGTGGGCGATGCGCTTGACGGTGACGGCATCGAAGCCGCCGACCGCCTGGCGCAGCGTGCGCAGGTGCTGGGGCACGTCGCCGACGTAGGCATTGATTACTTTCTGCACCAGGGCGTCGCCGCCGTCACGGCTCAGTGCGCGGATCTTGTCCAGGGCCGCGCCGTTGATGACCTCGCGCTGGATCGCTTCGCGCGCTTCCGCCGACAGCGTCGGCGCTGCGTCGCCGTGGTGCACGCTGCCGGCCAGGGGCAGGGCGATCCAGCGTCCGATCACGGCGGCCAGCTGCTGCTGGGTGAAGGGTTTCGAGAGGTAGTCGTCCATGCCGGCGGCGAGGCAGGCTTCGCGGTCGCCCTGCAGGGCGTTCGCGGTGATGGCGATGATCGGCAGGGTGCGCGGCAGGCCTGCTTCACGTTCCGCGCGGCGAATCGAGGCGGTGGCGGCAAAGCCGTCCATCACCGGCATCTGGCAATCCATCAGCACCGCTTCAAAGTCGCCCGCGCGCACCGCCTGCAAGGCTTCCGCGCCGTTGTGTGCGACCTGCGCCTGCAGGCCCAGGCTTTCCAGCATCGCCTTTGCGACTTCGACGTTCACCGGGTTGTCCTCGGCCAGCAGCACCTGCCGCACCCGCGTCACGCCGCCCGGCTGCGGCAAGGCGGGTGGCGGCATGAATTGCGGCGCCGGGGCGGTGGCGCCGCGCGGGCGCGTGGCCAGGCAGGCAAACAGATCGGCCGCGCGCGCCGGCTTGATCAGCTGGTAGGCCACGCCCGCTTCGCGCCGCTGTACCGGATCGGCCGCCAGGCGCTCGGCGCTGAGCAGGACCAGGCGCGTCGGACGCGTCACCGGGTTGGCCTTGATGTTGGCGGCCAGCAGCAGGCCGCTCGCATGCCGCAGTTTCATGTCGAGCACGGCCGCATCGAAAGGCTGGCCGGCGCGCGCGGCGCTATCGAGTTTGTCGAGCGCGTCGGCAGCGCAGGTGGCGCTGGCGCAAACCACCTTCCAGGCGGCCAGGTGGCGTTCCAGGCCGACGCGGCTGTCGTGCGCTTCGTCGACCACCAGCACGCGCAGGCCGTCGAGCGTATGCTGCTGGCTGCCCGGTGCATCCGGGTCGACGCGGCGTTTGTCGAAGCCGACCGTGAACCAGAACACCGAACCCTGCGGCTTGCCATGCTCGACGCCGATAGTGCCGCCCATCAGCTCCACCAGTTCCTTCGAGATCGCCAGCCCGAGGCCGGTGCCGCCGTACTTGCGGGTGGTCGAATCGTCGGCCTGGGAAAAGGCCTCGAAGATGCGGCTGCGCGCTTCGCGCGAAATGCCGATGCCGGTGTCGCGCACCTCGAAGCGCAGCATCACGGCCTGGCTGTCTTCGCTGGCCACGCGCACCGCGGCCTGGATGCGACCCTGCTCGGTGAACTTGATGGCGTTGCCGAGCAAGTTCGCCATGATCTGGCGCAGCCGGTTCGGGTCGCCGCAGATCGCCACCGGGATGTCGTTGGCGATCTCGAAGTCGAGCGCGATGCCCTTGCTCTGCGCCTGCGGGGTGTAGACGGTGTGGATGTCTTCCAGCAGGTCCCAGAGGTTGAAGTTGATGTACTCGATGGTCAGCTTGCCGGCCTCGATCTTCGAGAAGTCGAGGATGTCGTTGATGATCACCAGCAGGTGCTCGCCCGAGCGCTTCACCAGGCGCGTGTAGTTGCGCTGGTTGTCGGTGAGTTCGGTCCCGAGCAGCATCTCGGCCATGCCCAGCACGCCGTTCATCGGGGTGCGGATCTCGTGGCTCATGGTGGCGAGGAAGGCGCTCTTCGCGCGGCTGGCCGCTTCGGCGGCGTTCTTCGCGCGTTCCAGTTGCTCGGTGCGTACCGAGACTTGCCGTTCCAGTTCGTCGCGGTGGTTGGTGAGCGCCGTGCCGCGGCCTTCGATCTGGGCCAGCATGGTGTTGAAGCTGTCGATCAGCGCGCCCAGTTCGTCGTTGCGCCCGTTGGGCACGCGCAGGGTGTAGTTCTGGCTGCCCGAGACCTCGCGTGCGGTCCCGATCAGTTTTGTCAGCGGGTCGGCGATCGAACGTGTGAAGCGCCGCGCCAGCACCAGCGACACCAGCAGCGACACGCACATCGCCGCGCCGATCACGCCGATGCTCCTGGCGATGTCGATCCACATGGCCAGCGAATCGACCTCGATGACGATCACGCCGACCTGGGCCTGGGCGCTGGTGACGGGCCGGTACAGGCGCATGCGCGGCGACCAGATGCGCGAGCCGGCCAGGCTGGCCTGGGCCAGCGCGGCCTCGTCGAAGGCGTCGAGGTGTGAGGCGGGGGCGTCGCCGGCATGGCTGGGCGATTGCCACGCCGCGAACAGCTGGCCCTTGCGGTCGTACAGGGCGGCGCTGGAGATTTCTTCCTTGGCCTTCAGGGCGGCAAGCAGGGTGCCGGCCAGGCTGCGGTCGTTGAAGACCAGGGCGTCGGCGCTGTTGGTGGCGACGACGCCGGCCAGCGACGACAGTTGCATGCTTTCGTCCTTGCGCCCGTTGAGCACCGAGGCCACGGCAAAGGCGACAAACACGAAGACCAGGGCGCTGCCGGTGGACAGCAGCGACATCCTCGTCAGTTTGCGGTTCAGGCTGGAGCGCTGGAAGTTGGGCATGGGGTCGGGTCCGGCATTGGGATGCGGACCGGCGCAGGTACGCGCGCAAGCCCTCCATGCAGAAATGCAAATTCCTGCAAGAAAAAATATACGTTGCCGGTGAAGGGGTGACTTTGCGTAATCGCAAAGTGGGGGGAGGGGGCGACACACGATGACCGGTGGGTTCGAGAACCCACCCTACCTGCATCGATGACCCACCATTGAAAAAGCCCGCGTCATCGCTGACGCGGGCTTCGTTCAGGCAGGCGAGAAGGCGCCCTCAGCAACAGCCGCCGCTGCGCCCCGAGCCGTAACGCGCTTCCTGACGCTCGCGGAAAAACTCCTCGTAGGTCATCGGCGTTTTATCCGGATGCTCGCGCTCCATGTGCGCGAGGTAGGTGTCGTACTCGGGCAGGCCGACCATCAGGCGCATGCTTTGCCCGAGGTAGCGGCCGGCCTGGGCCAGGGCGCCCAACATCACTGCACCTGTGCGGTCGGGGCAGTCACGAACGGCGATTCCTTCACCGTCGGGCTGCTGTTGTTGCGCGCCGCGATCACGGTCTTGATGCCATAGAACAGCACCGCCAGGACCACGACCATGAAGAAGCCGGCCAGCGTGGCGTCGACATAGTCGTTGAAGATGATGCGGCGCATTTCGTCGAGCGACTTGGCCGGGGCCAGGATTTCGCCGGCGTCGAGCGACGCCTGGAACTTCTGGGCGTGGGCGACGAAGCCGACCTTCACGTTCTCGTGGAAGATCTTCTGCCAGCCGGCGGCCAGGGTGCAGATCAGCAGCCAGATGGTCGGCACGATGGTAACCCAGGCGTACTGGCCGCGCTTCATCTTGAACAGCACCACGGTGCCCAGCATCAGCGCGATACCG
This sequence comes from Massilia sp., assembly GCA_031999925.1. Taxonomy (GTDB): domain Bacteria; phylum Pseudomonadota; class Gammaproteobacteria; order Burkholderiales; family Burkholderiaceae_D; genus Telluria. The sequence continues at coordinate 3,861 of DAMABW010000409.1, forward strand.
GCCAGCATCTGGTTGGCGATACCAAACAGCGGCCACAGGGTGTTGATGCCGCCCAGCGGATCGACCACGCCCTGGTACAGGAAGTAACCCCAGGCGGCCACGCACAGGCCGGTGGCCAGCAAATTGGCCGGCAGCGACTCGGTGCGCTTCAGCGAAGGAACGAATGCGCCCAGCAAGTCCTGCAGCATGAAGCGGCCGGCGCGGGTGCCCGCATCCACCGCGGTCAGGATGAACAGGGCCTCGAACAGGATCGCGAAGTGGTACCAGAAGGCCATCATGGCCTTGCCGCCGACCACGTTCGAGAGGATGTTGGCCATGCCCACTGCCAGCGTTGGCGCGCCGCCGGCACGCGAGATGATGGTGTGCTCGCCGACGTCCTTCGCCATCTGCGTGAGGGTATCGGGGGTGACGACGAAGCCCCAGTTCGACACGGCCGCCGCCGCCGATTGCGCGGTGGTGCCCAGCACGGCGGCCGGCGCATTCATCGCGAAGTAGATGCCCGGGTCGATGGTCGACGCGGCGACCAGCGCCATGATGGCGACGAAGGATTCCATCAGCATCGCGCCATAGCCGATGAAGCGGGCGTGGCTTTCGTTCTCGATCATCTT
>DAMABW010000410.1:0-4465 GCA_031999925.1 Massilia sp.
CCAGATGGGCCTGAACCCGCTGGTACTCGAACGCGGCAAGATCGTGCGCGAACGCACCGTCGACACCTTCGGCTTCTGGCGCAAGCGCAAGCTGAACACCGAGTCGAACGTGCAGTTCGGCGAAGGCGGCGCCGGCACCTTCTCGGACGGTAAACTGTATAGCCAGATCAAGGACCCGAAGCATTACGGCCGCAAGGTGCTCACCGAATTCGTGAAGTCCGGTGCACCGGAAGAGATCATGTACGTCAGCAAGCCGCACATCGGCACCTTCCGCTTGGTGAAGATGGTCGAGCAGATGCGCGCCGAAATCCTGTCGCTGGGCGGCGAGATCCGCTTCCAGACCCGCGTCGACGACGTGCTGATCAGCGAGCAGAACGGCGTGCGCCAGGTACGCGGCGTGGTGCTGGCAAGCGGCGAAACGATCCCGACGAACCACCTGGTGATGGCGGTCGGCCACAGCGCGCGCGACACCTTCGAGATGCTCTACAACCGCGGCGTCTACGTCGAAGCGAAGCCGTTCTCGATCGGCTTCCGCGTCGAGCACCCGCAGTCGCTGATCGACGTCTGCCGTTTCGGCCCGAACGCCGGCAACAAGATCCTCGGTGCCGCCGACTACAAGATCGTGCACCACGCCTCGAACGGGCGCTCGGTCTACAGCTTCTGCATGTGCCCGGGCGGCACCGTGGTCGCCGCCTCGTCGGAAGAAGGCCGCGTGGTCACCAACGGCATGAGCCAGTACTCGCGCGCCGAACGCAACGCCAACAGCGCCATCGTGGTCGGCATCACCCCGAGCGATTATCCAGGGCACCCGCTGGCCGGCATCGCCTTCCAGCGCGAACTGGAGTCGCGCGCCTTTGTCCTCGGCGGCAGCACCTACGATGCGCCGGGCCAGCTGATGGGCGACTTCGTCAAGGGCATCCCGTCCACCGAATTCGGTTCGGTGACGCCGTCGTTCCGCCCGGCCGTGCACCTGACCGACCTGGCGCCGTCGCTGCCGGAATACGCGATCACGGCGCTGCGCGAAGCCTTCGTCGCCTTCGACAAGCAGATCAAGGGCTACTACAAGCACGACGCGGTGCTGACCGGCGTCGAGACCCGTACCTCCTCGCCGATCCGCATCAAGCGCCGCGACGACGACCTGCAAAGCCTGAACACGCGCGGCCTGTTCCCGGCCGGCGAAGGCGCGGGTTATGCCGGCGGCATCATGTCGGCGGCGGTGGACGGCATCCGCGTGGCCGAAGCCGTGGCGCTGGCGATGGGCATGCCCGTCCCTGCCTTGCAGGACTGAGCGCCTTGCAAGCCGCCACGCCAGCACGGACCGGCAGCGCCGTTGCGCCGCTGCTGGCCGTGGCCGGCTCCATCATCTCGGTGAACTTCGGCGCGGCCTATGCCAAGGGGCTGTTCCCGCTGGTCGGCAGCGCCGGCGTGACCGCCGTGCGGGTCGGCCTGGCGGCGATCCTGCTGCTCGCCTTCTGGCGGCCCTGGCGCGCGCCGTTGGCCCGGCGCGACATCGCGAATGTCGTGGTCTATGGCCTGATGCTGGGCTTCATGAACCTGCTCATCTACGCCGCCTTTGCGCGCATCCCGATCGGGATCGCGATCGCCATCGAGGTGATCGGACCGCTGGCGGTGGTGGTGCTGTCCTCGCGCCACCTGCGCGACTTTGCCTGGGTTGCCTGCGCGGCCGGCGGGCTGTATCTGCTGGCGCCGACGACGGCGAACGCCACGGCGCTCGATCCGGTGGGCGTGGCCGCCGCGCTCGGCGCCGCCTTCTGCTGGGCCATGTACATCGTGTTCGGCAAGCGCGTATCTACGCTCAAGGGCGGATACGTCGTGTCGTGGGGGATGCTGGTGGCGGCGCTGTGCACGGTGCCGGTCGGCCTGGCCCAGGCCGGCCCTGCCCTGTTCGCGCCGACGATCCTGCTCGGCGGCCTGGTCGTGGCCGTGCTGTCGAGCATCCTGCCCTACTCGCTCGAGATGATGGCCCTGTCGCGCCTGCCGCGCCGGGTGTTCGGCATCCTGGTTAGCGCCGGGCCGGCGGTGGGTGCGCTGGCCGGGTTCTTCGTGCTGGGCGAGGTGCTGACCCCCGTGCAGTGGCTGGCGATCGGGCTGATCGTCGTGGCGACCGGCGGCAGCGCGGCCACTGCCGGCCGTACTTAAAGCCAGCCGGCTTTTTTAAAGCGGCGATACATGTAGTAACTCACCCCGATCATCACCATGATCGCCACCGGATACCCGTACTTCCACTTCAGCTCGGGCATGAACTCGAAGTTCATGCCCCAGATCCCGGCAAAGGCCGTGAACACGGCGAAGATGGCGGCGTAGGCGGCCAGCTGCTTGTTGATCTCGTTCTCGTCGATGGCAACCATCGACAGCGTGACCTGGATCGCGGTGGCGATGGTGTCGCGGATGGTGTCGAGGCGCCCGGCAATGCGCAGCAGGTGGTCGTGGATGTCGCGGAAATAATCCTGGGCCTCGAAGGCGACCTGCGGCACGCGGCCGCCATGCAGGCGCCCGACCGCGTCGAGCAGCGGCATCACGGCGTGGCGCAGCACCAGGGTGTTGCGCTTCAGGTCGTACAGGCGCTCGATGTTGTCGCGCTGGGCGCCCTTGCCGCCAAAGATGCGGTCCTCGATCGATTCGAGGTCGGATTCGAGCTTGTCGATGATCGGGAAGTAGCGGTCGACCACGGCGTCCATCAGCGCGTACAGCACGAAGCCGGAACCCTTTTTCAGCAGGTGCGGCTCGCGTTCGGCGCGGGCGCGCACGCCGAGGAAACCCTGGGCCGAATCGCGCCGCACCGACAATACGTAGTTGGGACCGACGAAGATCGCGACCTCGCCCGAGCACAGCTCCTCGTGGTCGAGATAGACGGTGCGCACGACGGCGAACAGCGAGTCGCCATATTCCTCGAGCTTGGGGCGCTGGTGGCCGCGCGAAGCGTCTTCCACTGCCAGTTCGTGCAGGCCGAATTCGTGCTGCATCACCGCCAGCTCGGCGGGATCGGGATCGCGCAGGGCGACCCAGACGAAGCATTCGGGTTGTTTCAGGTATTCGCTGATATCCTCGACCGGGATATCGGACAGTTTCTTGCCTTCCTGGTAGGCGACGCAGTTGATCAGCATGAAGTGAAAATGGATGGGACAGCGATGCGTGAGCTTACACCATCCAGCCTGTCCAATCGACGCGCCACGGCGGCCCGCAGCGCTAACCGTACGGTGGGGGTATCGAGGCCGGGGGCCTCGATACCGAAGTGCCCACGCGGAACGATGCGTCATGTTGGCGGGTTTGAAGCCGCGAGACACGCATTGAGACGTAGCGTGCCAATGCATGCCGTTTCATTCAAACGCAGCCAACACGGTGCCGGTTTCCGCGTGGGCACGGCATGCCCACCTTACGGTCCAGGCCGCAGGCCTCACTTGAAGACGCAGGCCTGCTTACGCCGCGACTACTCCTCCCGCGCCCCGTCTATCCCCAGCTCGACGATCTTGCGCGTGATCGTATTCCTCCCGATCCCCAGCCGCATCGCCGCATCGTTCTTGCGCCCGTGCGTATGCTTCAGCGCCGTCTTGATCAGCGCCGACTCGAACTGCTTGCCGAGCGTGTCCATCACCTCGAACTGGCCGGCACTCAGCATGCTCGCGGCCTGCAGTTCCAGCAGCCCGATCCAGCCGTCCGGCGACGGCGGCACGGCCAGCGCGGCAGGTACCGGCACGCCGTTATCCAGCATGACCTGCTGCACCGGCTGCGTGCCCTGCCCCTGCGTCAAATCGCGCGGCAAGTCCTTGATCTCGACCGTCTGCCCCGGCGCCATCACCGTGATCCAGTTGCACAGGTTTTCCAGCTGGCGTACGTTGCCCGGCAATTCCAGCCCGGACAGGAAACGCATCGCGCTGTCGCTCATGCGCTTCGGTTCGACGCCCAATTGGTGTGCGCTCTGCACCAAAAAGTGGCGCGCAAGCAATGGAATATCTTCGCGCCGCTCGCGCAAACTCGGCAGGCGCAGGCGGATCACGTTCAGGCGGTGGAACAAGTCTTCGCGGAACAGCCCGTCGCGCACGCGCTGTTCCAGGTTCTGGTGGGTGGCCGCGATCACGCGCACATTCGCCTTCACCGGCTGGTGCCCGCCGACGCGGTAGAAGTGCCCGTCCGACAGCACGCGCAGCAGGCGCGTCTGCAAGTCGAAAGGCATGTCCCCGATCTCGTCGAGGAACAGGGTGCCGTTCTCGGCCTGCTCGAAGCGCCCGCGGCGCATCGCCTGGGCACCTGTAAAGGCCCCGCGCTCATGGCCGAAGAGTTCGGATTCCAATAAATCCTTCGGGATCGCCGCCGTGTTCAGCGCAATGAAGGGCTGCTGCGCGCGCGGGCTGTGCTTGTGCAGGGCGCTGGCGACCAGCTCCTTGCCGGTGCCGGATTCGCCGGTGATCAGCACCGTGACGTTCGACTGCGACAGGCGACCGATGGC
>DAMABW010000411.1:0-4461 GCA_031999925.1 Massilia sp.
CGGCCAACTACGGCACGCGCGGCTACGCCCAGGCGCCGGACGCCAACGGCTGGCAAACCGTGTCGGTGACGCCGGTACCGGTCGGTACGGGCGCCCGTTCGGGCGACGCCGGTGTCGTTACCAGCTCGCCGGTCGTCGTCAACCCGGCACCGGACAACGTCGTGTATTCGTCGCAGCCGGTGTATGCGCCGCAGCCGGTCTACGGCGCACCGGTGTACGGCGCGCCAGTCTACGGGGCGCCGGTCATCGTGCAGGATCCGTACTGGTATCCGCCGGTGTCGATCGGGCTGGGCTTCAGCTTCGGCCGCAGCTGGGGTGGCGGCCATCGCCACTACGCGCCACGTCCGCGTTTCCATCGTCGCTGATGCCTGTCGGCGGCGCGGTCCTGCTGGGCTGCGCCGTACCGATGCACCAAAAAAGGGAGGCCGCACACCATGTGCGGCCTTTTTTTTGCGCAGCAGAATACGCCCCTTCCCTTACCGATTTCTTACGTCCGACTATTCCGTTCGCATGGTGCGACGCGTCACAGCAATCGATTGCTGTTGGCCAATTGCTAACCTACAATGCATCGTCGATGGCGCTCTGGCGGTGTCGTTCCGTCCAGGCTTCAGCGTACCGAAACACCTAATAAATCCACGGAGACAGCAATGAATTTCAAGATGAAAGCATTGGTTGCAGGTGTAGCACTCGGGTTCTCGATGTCGGCAATGGCAGCCGATCCGATCAAGATCGGCGTCACCGGACCGTTCACCGGCGGCTCGGCCCCGATGGGCGTATCGATGCGCGACGGCGTCAAGCTGGCGGTGCAGGAGATCAATGCCAAGGGCGGCGTGCTGGGACGCCAACTGCAGATGGTCGAGCGCGACGACGAAGCGAAACCCGAGCGCGGCGTGCAGATCGCACAGGAACTGATCAACAAGGAACGCGTGGCCGCCACCGTCGGCTACATCAATACGACGGTCGCCCTGGCCTCGCAGCGTTTCTACCAGAACGCCAAGATCCCGGTGATGAACAACGTCGCCACCGGCTCCGTGATCACCAAGCAGTTCGCCACCGCACCCGAGAACTACGTCTTCCGTAACTCGGCCAACGACACCATCCAGTCGGCGATGATCGTCGAGGAAGCCGTCGCCCGCCGCGGCTTCAAGAAGGTCGCGATCCTGGCCGACTCCACCAGCTACGGCCAGCTCGGCCGCGAAGACCTGGAAAAGGCGCTGGAGAAGAAAGGCATCAAGGCAGTCACGGTCGAGAAGTACAACCTGAAGGACGTCGACATGACGCCGCAACTGCTGAAAGCCAAGCAGGCCGGCGCCGAAGTCGTGCTCACCTACGGCATCGGCCCCGAGCTGGCCCAGATTGCCAACGGCATGGAAAAGCTGAACTGGAAGGTGCCGATGATCGGCAGCTGGACCCTGGCCATGGCCAACTTCATCGACAACGCCGGCAAGAACTCCGAAGGCACGCGCATGCCGCAGACCTTCATCCAGGAAGGCGACAACCCGCGCCGCAAGGCCTTCATCGACGCCTACACCAAGGCCTACAACCCGCCGAACGGCCGCATGCCATCGGCCGTCTCCGCCGCCCAGGGCTACGACTCGATCTACCTGCTGGCCGCCGCCATGAAGCAGGCCAACAGCACCGAAGGCCCGAAAGTGAAAGCCGCACTGGAAAACCTGAACGAAAAGGTCGAAGGCGTGGTCACCACCTACAACAAGCCTTACAGCAAGGACGACCACGAAGCGATCAACTTCGAGAACACGCGCTTCGGCGAAGTGCGTGGCGGTCGCGTCGTGTTGGCAAAGTAAACGTAGGCCGTCAGGTATCACCAGGCACCACCTGAGCTGCATCTTGTCGTGACACGGCCGGCTTCCCCCGAGGGAGCCGGCCGCGGGTGCACAACCGCGCCCTGTCATTCGTAATCGTCGACCGGCGGCGCACGCGCTGCCTTGAGAGGATGTGAAAAAATCGGCAGGGCAAGGCGCCGAGTCGAAGACAGTACGCGTGTACGGCGAGACGAGGTAACGCAGCCATGGCGATTTTTTCACATCCTCCTAGGGTGAACATCATGGAAATTCTTTTGCAGCTGGTTTTCAGCGGGATCGCGCTCGGCATGATCTATGCCGTCATCGCATTCGGCTACCAATTAACCTTTGCCACGTCCGGCACGCTGAACTTCGGCCAGGGCGAAGCCCTGATGCTCGGCGCCCTGGTCGGCCTGAGCCTGGCCGGCAGCGTCCACGGCGGCCCCTACCTCAGTTATTGGCTGATGATCCCGGTCGTCATCCTGTTCGGCGCCTTGCAGGGCGCCTTTGTCGAATGGATCGGCGTGCGTCCGGCGATCAAGCTGAAGTCCGAATTCGGCTGGATCATGTCGACCATCGCGCTGGCCATCATCTTCAAGAACATCGCCGAAAACATCTGGGGCAAGGAAGACATGCCCTTCCCCTCGCCGCTCGATTCGACTCCGTTCCAGGTGATGGGGGCCAACGTCCAGCCGATGCAGATCGCCGTCATCGTCGGCGCCCTCTTGATCATGCTGGCGGTCGAACTGTTCAACCGCAAGTCGATCTACGGCAAGGCGGTGGTCGCCACCTCGAACGACCGCGACGCCGCCGGCCTGATGGGTATTAACACCGGGCGGGTGATCACCTTCTCGTACGCGCTGTCTTCGGCTACCGCCGCCTTTGCCGGCGTGCTGGTGGCCCCGGTGACGCTGACCGGCGCCACCATGGGCGCTTCGCTCGGCCTGAAAGCCTTCGCGGTGGCGATCATCGGCGGCCTGACCTCGGGCGTGGGCGCGATCGTCGGTGGCCTGATCATGGGCATCTCGGAGACCACGGCCGGCTACTACATCTCGACCGGCTACAAGGACGTGCCGGCCCTGCTGCTCCTGCTGCTGGTGCTGGCCATCAAGCCGTCCGGCCTCTTCGGCAAAGCCGCGATCAAGAAGGTGTGACGATGACGAAAAAAACCCTGTTGGCTGCCATCGTCGGGATCGCCGCGCTGGCGGTGTTCCCGCTGTTCGTGACCAACCCGTACTACGTGCACCTGGTCGAAACCATCCTGATCTACGCGATCCTGCTGTTCGGGTTGGACATCGTGGTCGGCTACACCGGGCAAGTGTCGCTCGGCCACGCCGGCCTGTTCGGCATCGGCTCTTACGTGACGGCGGTGCTGATCATGCACTTCGGCACACCATGGTTCCTGGCGGTGCCCGCCAGTATCCTCGTGACCGCGCTGTTCGGCGCCATCCTGGCGCTGCCGGCCCTGCGCGTCACCGGTCCGTACCTGGCGATGGTGACCCTGGCCTTCGGCACCATCATCCAGATCCTGATCAACGAGATGTCCTTCATCACCCAGGGGCCGATGGGCATCACGCTGACCAAACCGAGCCTGTTCGGGCGCGAGTTGCACGAGACCGAATACTTCTACATGGTGGCGATCTTCATGGTCGCGGCGCTGACCCTGGTGCACTGCCTGCTGAAGTCCCACTTCGGGCGCGCCTTCGAAGCGCTGCGCGACAGCCCGATCGCCTCGGACTGCATGGGCGTGTCGGTGTACCGCTACAAGGTGTATGCCTTCGTGATCAGCGCCGGCCTGGCCGGTCTCGCCGGCAGCCTGTATGCCTACTCGGAACAGTACGTGTCGCCGAACACCTACAACTTCGAATTGACCATCCTGTTCCTGCTGGCCGTGATCATGGGCGGGCGCAAGACCCGTACCGGCTCCATCATCGGCGCCATCATCGTCGTCATGCTGCCGAGCCTGCTGGCCGACATCGTGCTGTTCCGCCAGATCGCGCTGGCCGCCGCCGTGCTGGGCGTCGTCGGATCCGCTGTGGCACTGGCGCGCGGACGCACCACGGCGCGCAAGGTACTGGTACCGCTGGTGGCAACCATCGGCCTGGCCATCTGGGCCTACCGCATCGAGAACATGGTCGACTGGCGCCTGACCATCTTCGGCCTGATGACCCTGTTCGTCGTCTACTACCTGCAGGACGGCATCGTCGGCTTCTTCCGCCAGTTGCTGGGCCGGCGTGTGCAACATACCCGCGCCGTGGACGCCGACCGCCAGACCGACCCGTTCGAGGGCGTGGCCATGGGTAGCGGCAGCGGCGACTTGCTGCGCGCCGAGCAGATCCTGATGCAGTTCGGCGGCCTGAAGGCGCTGAACCAGGTCGATCTGAACGTCCAGCGCGGCGCCGTGCACGGCCTGATCGGCCCGAACGGCTCGGGCAAGAGCACGATGATGAACGTCCTCACCGGCATCTATAAACCGACGGCCGGCAAGGTGGTGTTCGCCGGCGACACCATCACCGGCCGTTCGCCCTCGCAGATCGCGCTCGGCGGCGTGGCGCGTACCTTCCAGAACGTGCAGCTGTTCGGCGAGATGACCGCCACCGAGAACGTGCTGGTCGGCCTGCACCACAGCTTCCGCTCGAACGTGTTCGACGCCATGGTG
>DAMABW010000412.1:0-3526 GCA_031999925.1 Massilia sp.
TTGCGCGTCTTCTTCGGCCAGCTTGAACTGGCCATTGCCGCCGATGAAGAAGTACTCGCCCGAGCGGTTGCGGTAGGCATTGCCGTTGCAGCCATTACCCGTGAAACCGGCGAATTCGCAGACGATCTCGCTGACCTGGCGGTTGCCCGGACGGCCGACGGTGTTGGCGTTCGTAAAGGCGAAGGACAGGATCGATTCTTCCGACAGGTCGGCGCCGTTGGCGCGGAAGAAGTAACCGCTGTCGAGCATGCCAGGCGCTGCGCTGGCGAAGACACTCACCTGGCCATTGTTGACCGGGCTGCCGTTGGCATTCACGAAGCCGCCGCCGCCGGCCAGCACGTTGAACTCGGCGATCACGTTGCCCAGGTCGGCGCCATAGTGGCCGGCGGTGGAACCGTACTGGCCATTGGTCTGGTTCTGGTACATGCGGATGGTGCCGCCGGTGAAGCTGAAGGCGCCACCGAAGGTGCCGGTGCCTTCGGCCGTGAAGGTCGCGGTGATGTTGCCGCCCGCGTAAGTTACCGGGAACAGCTTGCCGTTGCTGTCGGCTTGCGTGATATTGAAGACTGCGGTTTCGCGGAACGAGAAGGAGCCGTTGCCGGTGTTCGTCAGTTGGATGAAGGCGTTGCCGTTGACGTCCAGGTATTCGTTGATGACCTGGCCGCCGGAGAATCCGCCGCCGGTTGGGTTGAAGACCCAATTGTTGAGGACTGGACCAGCGTTTGCGGCACCAGCCATCGACAGGGCTACAGCCGAGGCGCAGATGAGTTTCTTGAAAGCGTTCATTGTCAGTTTTCCGTAATGATGTGGTTGTTGGTAACAACCTGCTCCTTGGAAAAGCAAGCCCTGTGCCACCATGGTGCGTTCAATATAAATCAATGGCTTACGTCACTAAAAATACGTGCATGTAAATACGTGTAAGCTTTCCCGACACTTTCATGCCTGACGAAACTCGACTGTATAGATCGCGTGCGAGCGGCTTCGATTGGCCTTCGCGCCGGGCTGTCGCATGGACAATTTGTCCACGTAACGGAACATGCAGATGCCAGATCAGGTCCTATAATGAAACGCATGTACAGGATCACGCGACACTGGACCGCCTATGCATGGATCGCCGCCCTGGCCATCCTGTTCAATGCGCTTGCCCCTGTCGTATCGCATTCGATGAGCCTGGCATCCACCCGCGTGGCCCAGGTCGAGGTCTGTACCGCGATGGGCATCGAAATGATGCCGATGGCGTCCGGCGCCGAGTCCTCCTCTTCCTCCGATGCCCTGCTCAAGGGGCTCATGCATTGCGCGTATTGCACGCCGCATGCCGGATCCTTTGCCCTGCTGCCTCCCGTTCCCCTCATGCTCGCCGTGCTCGGCGGCCATGACGCCTATCCTCCGCTTTTCTACCGCGCGCCGCGGCCGCTGTTCCAGTGGTCCTTCGCCCAACCGCGCGCCCCGCCTGCGCTGGCCTGATCCCGCCACCCTTCCGGCAGCTGTTATCCGATTTCCCTGCGCACCGCGAGCGGTGACGCGTGGCGTCGCCCATGGCTGCCGGTCTCACGCACAGGCAACACAACAGAAAAGCAACCATGACACCGCAGTTCCATTTTCCGCGGGCGCAGCTGCGCCCCACCCCGCTGGCACTCGCCTGCCTGCTGGCCTTTGCCACGACCGCCCCGGCTTTGGCCGACGATGCCATCCCGACCGTGCTGGTCAGCGGCACGGCCCAGAACGGCAAGCTGAAGGACGAGACCGCGACCGGCTCCAACCTGGGCCTGTCGCGCCTGGAGACGCCGGCCAGCGTCGACGTCATCACCCGCAAGCAGATCGAGGAGCGCGGCGACGCCAACCTCACCGAAGCGATTACCCGCGCGCCGGGCATCAGCAACATGGGCCACCCGGGCAACGGCAGCTCCTCGCTGGCGTCGCGCGGCTTTACCGATACCGTGTCGGTGCTGCGCCTGTACGACGGCATGCGCCAGTACGGCGGCGCCGGCCTCACCTTCCCCTTCAGCACCTGGGCCGTCGAGCGCATCGAGGTGCTGCGCGGGCCGGCCGCCGTGATCTACGGTGAAGGCGCGATCGGCGGCGTGGTCAACATCATTCCCAAGGGGCCGACGCGCGGGGCGATCGAGAACGAACTGCAGGCGGCTGTCGGCACCGAAGGCACGCGCCGCCTGGCGGTAGGCAGCGGCGGCGCCATCGACGAACGCTGGTCGTATCGCTTCGATGCCAGCGGCGAAGAATCGAACGGCTGGGTCGAGCGCGGCGATTCCAGCAACCGCGCCGTGTCGGGTGCGCTGCGCTTCGACGTGTCGCCGGAACTCGATTTGCGCCTGAGCGTGGCGCACGGCCGCCAGAAGCCGATGCGCTACTTCGGCACGCCGCTGGTGGACGGGCGCCAGCTGGAAGCGCTGCGCGAGAAAAACTACAACGTCGGCGACAGCCGCATCGCCTATAAAGACAGCTGGGTCGATCTGCTGGCGAACTGGCGGCCGAACGGCGGCGTGCTGGTGCGCACGCGCCTGTACCACGTGGACAGCGAGCGCCACTGGCGCAATGCCGAAGCCTACGTCTACAACCCGGCCAGCGGCCTGGTCGACCGTTCGGACAATACCGAAATCCTGCACGACCAGAAGCAAACCGGGATGTCAAGCGACGCCGCCTTCAAGGGCGCGCTGTTCGGGCTGGAGAACACGCTGTCGGTCGGCTTCGACGTGAACCGCGCCGAATTCACGCACACGAACAATACCTACGTCGGCTCCTCGGGGCCGGTCGACCCGTTCGACCCGGCGCCGGGCCTGTTCACGAGCGACGTGCCGACGATTCCGCGCTACCGCACCGAAGCGAAGCAGTACGCGCTGTTCATGGAAGACCGGCTGGCGCTGACGCCGCAATGGTCGCTCATCGGCGGGCTGCGCTACGACCATGCCGACGTCGAACGCCAGAACCTGGTGGCGAATAGCCTCGCCTTCGACAAGACCTTTGCGGATGTCGGCTGGCGCCTGGGCACCGTGTATGCACTGGCGCCCGACGTCAGCGTGTACGGCCAGGTGTCAAAGGCGGCCGATCCGGTGAGCTCCCTGTTCTTCCTGTCGCCAGCGAACAGCAACTTCAAGAACGCCACCGGCCGCGGGCTGGAGGTCGGCCTGAAGCAGGGCTTCTGGGACAAGCACGGCGAGTGGACGCTGGCCGTGTACGACATCCAGAAGGACAACCTGCTGACGCGCGACCCGGCCAACCCGGCGCAGAGCATCCAGGTGGGCGAGCGTTCCTCGCGCGGCATCGAAGGCACGTTGAACCTGGCGCTGGCCCAGGGCTGGACGCTGGACGCGAACGCGGCCTTCCTGCGTGCGCGCTATGACGACTTCCGTGAGAACGTGGGCGGCGTGCCCGTTTCGCGCGCCGGCAACCGGCCGCCGGACGTACCGGAGCGCACCGCCAACCTCTGGCTGCACTGGGACTTCCAGCCCGGCTGGAGCGCCGGCGCCGGCCTGCGCCCGCGCCCCGGTGGCGGCCTCCTGCCGGCTGTCCC
>DAMABW010000412.1:3536-4461 GCA_031999925.1 Massilia sp.
CGGCCTGCGCCACGTGGGCGCGCGCTATGCCGACAACGCCAACACGCTGCGCATGCCGTCGTACACGACGACGGATTTGTCGCTGCGCTGGAAGGCCACCGCGCAGACCAGTCTCGCGCTGCGCGGCTTCAACGTCTTCGACAAGCGCTACTACACCACCGCCTACTACACGCCGACGCAGTGGCTGGTCGGTCCGGACCGCCGCGTCGAGCTGGTGCTCGACCACCGGTTCTGAGCGCGCCATGGGCTTTGTAGCAAAGGCCAAGCGCATGACCTTCCTGGTCCATCGCTGGACCGGGGTGCTGATGTGCGTGCTGATGGCGCTATGGTTCGTCAGCGGGATGACGATGCTGTTCGTCGGCTATCCGAAGCTGACGCCGTGGGAGCGGATGGGCGGCTTGCCGGCCCTGCCCTCTTCCGGCTGCTGCGTCGATGTAGCGACGGCGCTGGCGCAGAGCAGGAATGCCGGTGCGGTGAAAAGCATCGTCCTCACGTCCGTAGGTGAACGGCCGCATTACGTGCTGCTCGAAGGCGACGGCAGCCGGCTGGCGGTGGATGCGGTCGACGGCGCGCGCCTGGCGGCCGGACCGGGCCAGGCGCTGGCCTCGGCGCGCGCCTTCCTGCATGGCGCGCCTGCCAGCTACGCGGGCTTCATTATTGAAGACCGCTGGACGCATTCGCGTTCGCTGGCGCCGCACCGGCCGCTGCACGTGGTCGAGATGGGCGACGCCGACGCTACCCGTTTATACCTGTCCTCGTCGACCGGCCAGGTGGTGCTCGATGCGCCGCGCGCCGAACGGCTGTGGAACTTCGTCGGCGCCTGGCTGCACTGGCTGTACATGTTCCGCAACCAGCCGACTGATCCGGTGTGGAGCTGGACGGTGATCGTTCTGTCCGCCATCGGCGTGGTCTCGGCGCTGGCCGG
>DAMABW010000413.1:0-4426 GCA_031999925.1 Massilia sp.
GGCTGCCGACTTGCCCTTGTTCTGGTAGGTGATCTGGTATTCGATGGTGTCGCCAGGATTGGCGCGGGTGGTCGGGACCAGCTTGACTTCCTTGGCCGTATTAACAACCTGGAAAGCTTGCAGGGTGACATCGACATCGCCCGAAGCGGCGAATGCCGAGCTCAGTTGAAACAGGCAGAGTGCCAGGAAGAGAAAAACGCGTTCCACAATTGCTCCGGTATCGAGAGCCGCCCGCTGGAAAAGGCCCGGGTGGCGAAGGCCGGTCATGGCTGCTGAATTTACTGAATTGCCCTGACGCAACGAATATTACTGAATTTATCGATTTGGTGCAAAGACTTTTTTGCTCTGTGGAATCATTGTTGCTGGGGCGCACTTATGCGGCGTCTGTTTGCATAAGCCACGTCATATAGAGGGCAGAGGGGCAGGACGGTGTCACGACGGTATGCATACAGGCCGTTACGGGGCATCAGGTGCATGGGACTATGACTCAGCTGTAGAAAATTCGGGCTTGGAAAAGCAGGCTTGCCATCCTTCTCGAGCTCAGCAATATTAAATTTGGTTTCGGTGCAACTTCTGGTGACAGGTGGCCGATCGGCTCAGCTGTAGAAAATTTGGTGCGAATTCGCCATCTTTTCGCCGTTGTCAAGTAGCTGTTGGCTGCTGGCAACAATCAGACAAGCATTTCGCTATTTTCTGATTTACTGGATTTACTGATTCGTTGATTTGCGGCATCATTGTTTCCGCTGACCAAGAAAGAATGTCAGCCCCGTCTCCGGCACAGGTGCCGGCGCTTATCCGCTTCCCATACGCTCTCTTTAGGTCAGTCATGCAAATCAACCAACAGGAATCCCAGAACGCCGTGCACGAGCTGCAAGCCATCCATAGCGCTCTCAACCGCGCCCAGGCCGTCATCGAATTCACCCTCGACGGTTACATCACCCATGCCAACGAAAATTTCCTCGACGTGATGGGCTACACCCTGGAAGAAGTGGTCGGCCAGCACCATTCGATGTTCTGCGAACCGTCGTTCGAGCAATCGGCGGCGTACGTGGATTTCTGGGCCGACCTGGCCTCGGGCAAGATCGAGCGCGCCGAGTACAAGCGCATCGGCAAGGGCGGCCGCGAAGTCTGGATCAACGCGTCCTACAACCCGGTGCTGGATATCGAGGGCCGCGTCCACAAGATCGTCAAGTTCGCCACCGACGTAACCGCCGAGAAAGCGCGCAGCGCCGAGCTGGCCGGCCTGGTGAACGCCATGTGCAAGGCGCAGGCCGTGGTCGAGTTCGACATGGATGGCCTGTTGATTGATGCCAATGAGAATTTCCTGGACCTGATGGGTTATACCGTCGAGGACGTGCGCGGCGAGCACCATCGCGTGTTCTGCGACGACGACTATGCCGCCAGCCTGGCCTACCGCAAGTTCTGGCAAAAGCTGAACCGCGGCGAGTTCGACTGCGGCCGCTACCGCCGCCTCGGCAACAACGGCAAGGTGGTCTGGATCCAGGCCACCTACAACCCCATCCTCGACCTGAACGGCAACCCGGTGAAAGTGGTCAAGTTCGCCACCGATATCACCGAGCAGGTGATGCTGGAACAGCGCAGCGCCGCGCGCGCCGAAACCGAACAGCGCAAGGTGGCCGTGCTGCTCGACCTGGTGGCGCGCGCCTCCGACGGCGACCTGACCGGCGAGGCCGATGTCGTCGGCGACGAGCCGCTCGACCAGCTGTCGCGCGGCGTCATGAAGATGATCGCCGACCTGCGCGGCGTGATTGGCGAAGTCGTTGGAGCCGCCGGCAAGCTGTCCGGTTCCTCGCGCACCATCGCCGACCGCTCGAACGTGGTCGCGGCCAGCGCCCAGGCCCTCGGCGCCACCGTCGAGGAAATGAACGCCTCGGTCGACGGCCTGACCGCCTCGATCGGCTCGATCGCCCGCAGCACCACCGACGCCAATTCTCTGGCGCAAGCCACCCGCAGCGAGGCGGAAGCCGGCGCCAAGGCCGTGGCCAAGACCATCGAAGCGATGGGCTTGATCAACCAGTCGTCGGAAGACATCGGCGAAATCGTGAAGGTGATCGGCGAAATCGCCAGCCAGACCAATATGCTGGCCTTTAACGCGGCGATCGAGGCGGCGCGTGCCGGCGAGCACGGCCTGGGCTTCTCGGTCGTGGCCGACGAAGTACGCAAGCTGGCCGAGCGTTCCTCACAGGCAACCAAGGAAATCTCGAAGCTGATCAACGAATCGGTGCGCCGCGTGGTGCAGGGCAGCGACATCTCGCGCCAGGCCAGCGACGCGTTCGATCGCATCGCCTCGGGCGTGGAAAAGACCTCGCTGGCGATCTCCGACATCTCGCGCAGCGCCGACGAGCAGTCGCTGACCGCCAAGGAAGTGGCCGCCGCCATTTCGTACATCGCCCAGGAAACCGAGCGTTCCGCCGGCTCCTGCGACAGCATCGCCCGCTCGACCGAAGGCCTGAACGAGAACGCCGAGCAGCTGAACCGCATCGTTTCCAGCTTCGTGGTGTAAGGACATGCCGGATCAAGCCGAACTGAACCCGCTGGAATTCGCCGCACTGGCCGGACTGGTGCGCGAACACACCGGCATCGCCATGCACGAGCACAAGCGCGTGCTGCTGCAGGGCCGCCTGCTGCCGCGCATGCGCACGCTCGGCCTGGCGCGCTACCGCGACTACATCGCGCGCGTGCGCGCCGACCGCAGCGAGCTGCAGCCCTTCATCAACCTGGTAACGACCAACGACACGGCCTTTTTCCGTACCCCGGCGGTGTGGGACTACCTGGAACGCGATTTCCTGCCGGCCTGGCTGGCGGCCAACCCGGGCAACACCCTGCGCATCTGGTCGGCCGCTGCCGCCAGCGGCGAGGAAGCCTACTCGACGGCGATGCTGTGCAGCGAATTCGGGGAGCGCCACCGTGGCTTCAGGTTCGCGATCCAGGCCACCGACATCGACACCGGCGTGCTGGCCACAGCCGCCGCCGGCTACTACGAGGGCCGCTCGGCCGAGCGCTTCGGCGCCAGCCGTCCCGAACTCGTGCGCAAATACTTCCGCAGCGAAGGAGCGGGCATCCGCGCGATTCCCGAACTGCGTGCCACGGTGCGCTTCGGCGAACACCAACTGCTGGCGCCATGGCGCCAGGGCTCCCGGTTCGACCTGGTGCTGCTGCGCAATGTGCTGATCTATTTCGACGAAACCACCCAGGAGCGCGTGCTGCACAGCGTGCGCGCCGCGATGGCGCCGGATGCGCGCCTGATCCTCGGCGAGCAGGAATCGATTACCCGCATCGCCACCCCTTTCGATTTTGAACAAACCCACGTCTACCGCATCCGCCAAGGCCAAGCATGAACCTGAACACGATCGAACAAACCCGTCACGTTTTTGCCGGCCAGATGCAGATTGGCGCCGGCGAGCAGGTCCTGACCGCGCTGCTCGGCTCTTGCGTAGGGATCGGCATGATCTGGCGTAACGGCCGCCGCTGCGCACTGGCGCACTGCCTGCTGCCGGAAACCGACGTGGCGACGCCGGAACTGGGCGCGCGCTACGTCAGCGACGCCGTGCCGCGCATGCTGCGCGAACTCGGCGTGCGCCGCGAGCAGTACGACGAAGTCGAAGTGGTGGTCGCCGGGGGCGCCAGCATGCTGGCCGCGCTGCGCGGCGCCGAGCCGATCGGCCGCCGCAACGTGGCCGCCGCGCGCGAACACCTGACCCGCCGCGGCCTGCGCGTGCGCTACGAAGACGTCGGTGGCCACCAGGGCCGCCGCATCAGCATCGATTGCGACAACCACAGCTACTCGGTGGTCGGTATCGGCCGTACGCCAGGAGTGCTGCAATGATGCCCGCGCTCGGCCACGACACCGGCCATGACAATGCGGCGCTCGACCCGAAAATGGCGCTGGCGGCCATGAACGCGGCGCGCGCCCAGGCCGCGCGCGTGCTGGCTGAGGCCGCCGGCATGGAGTTGTACGGCACCTTCCTGCTCGGCGGCCAGGAATTCGCGCTGCCGGCGCTGGCGATCCGCGAGGTAGTGAACCTGCCGGAACGGATCACCGCGATCCCGCTCTCGCCAGGCTACCTGGAAGGCATCTTCACGCTGCGCGGCGCGGCGATCCCGGTGCTGAACCTGGGCCGCATCTTCGATGCCTCGGCCCCTGGCGTGGCCGAGGGCCAGCGCATTGCCATCCTCGACCACGACGGCGTGCAGGTCGGCCTGCTGTTCGATGCCACCGGCGAAGTGCTGCGCGTGCGTCCCGAGCAGCGCAGCAGCGTGAACTATGAAACCGCTGCGCACGCCGGCGCAAGCGCCCGCGTTGGCGCTGCTGTGATCAACGGCGCCATCCTGCTCGACGAAGGCCGGCGGCTGGTGCAGGTGCTCGACGTGAATGCCCTGATCCGCGTCGAGAATGTTCCGCAGG
>DAMABW010000414.1:0-4407 GCA_031999925.1 Massilia sp.
TCCACCAGGTCGGTCCCGGTGATCATTTCCGTGATCGGATGTTCCACCTGCAGGCGGGTGTTCATCTCCATGAAGTAGAACGAGCCGTCCTGGTTGGCGATGAATTCGACGGTGCCCGCACCGACGTAGCCGACAGCGCGCGCGGCGGCCACCGCCGCGTCGCCCATGGCCGTGCGGCGCTCGAGCGTCATGCCCGGCGCCGGCGCTTCTTCCAGCACCTTCTGGTGGCGGCGCTGCACCGAGCAGTCGCGCTCGTGCAGGTAGACGCAGTTGCCGAGTTTATCGGCAAACACCTGGATCTCGATGTGGCGCGGACGGATCAGGTATTTCTCGACCAGCACCTTGTCGTCGCCGAAGGAGCTGATCGCTTCGCGCTTGCAGGAGCCGAGCGCCGCGACGAAATCCTCGCTGCGTTCGACCACGCGCATGCCCTTGCCGCCGCCGCCGGCGCTGGCTTTCAGCAGCACCGGGTAGCCGATGCGGTCGGCCTGCTCGCGCAGGAACTCGGGGTCTTGATTGTCGCCGTGGTAGCCCGGCACCAGCGGCACGTTCGCGCCTTCCATCAGCTGTTTCGCGGCCGACTTCGAGCCCATGGCGCGCATCGAGGAACCCGGCGGGCCGATGAAGACCAGGCCGGCCTTTTCGCAGGCTTCGGCGAACTCCGCGTTCTCCGACAGGAAGCCGTAGCCCGGGTGGATGGCCTGGGCGCCGGTTGCCAGCGCGACCTCGATGATCTTTTCGCCGCGCAGGTAGCTTTCCTTGGCCGGCGCCGGCCCGATCAACACCGCCTCATCGCACACCGCCACGTGTTTCGATCCGGCGTCCGCTTCGGAATACACGGCGACGGTGCGGATGCCCATGCGGCGCGCGGTGGCGGCGACACGGCAGGCGATTTCGCCACGGTTGGCGATGAGGATCTTGGTGAACATGCGTTTGTCTCGCTTTATATTCTTGGTATTGATCGGGTTGGAGCGCCTGATCTCCATGGCGCCCCTGATAAGTGTTAGCAGCCGCAGGCTTCCTTCGGCGCCGACTCCAGCGTCGCCGAGCGGGTTTTCAGGCCCAGCTTGGCCAGCAGCGCGCGGTCGTCTTCGGCTTCCGGGTTGCCGGTGGTGAGCAGCTTGTCGCCGTAGAAGATGGAGTTGGCGCCGGCCATGAAGCACATCGCCTGCACTGCTTCGCCCAGCTGGCGGCGGCCTGCCGACAGGCGTACGCGCGCTTCCGGCATGATGATGCGGGCGACCGCGATGGTGCGCACGAATTCCAGCGGGTCGAGCGGGTCGAGGCCGTGCAGCGGCGTGCCTTCCACCTGCACCAGGTGGTTGACCGGCACCGATTCCGGATACGGGTTCAGGTTGGCCAGCTGGGCCAGCAGGCCGGCGCGCTGTTCGCGCGTTTCGCCCATGCCGACGATACCGCCGCAGCAGACCTTCAGGCCGGCGTTGCGCACGCGGCCCAGCGTGTCCAGGCGGTCCTGGTATTCGCGGGTCGAGATGACGTTGTTGTAGAAGTCCGGCGCGGTGTCGATGTTGTGGTTGTAGAAGTCGAGGCCGGCGTTCTTCAGCTGCTCGGCCTGGCCCTCTTCCAGCATGCCCAGCGTGGCGCAGGTTTCCATGCCCAGCGCTTTTACCTCGCGCACCATCTCTTCGACCTTGGCCATGTCGCGCTCTTTCGGGCTGCGCCAGGCGGCGCCCATGCAGAAGCGGGTGGCGCCGTTGGCCTTGGCCTGGCGCGCGGCGTCGAGCACGGTGTCGATGTCGAGGATCTTCTTGGCTTCGACGCCGGTGTCGTAGCGCGCCGCCTGCGGGCAGTAGCCGCAGTCTTCCTCGCAGCCGCCGGTCTTGATCGACAGCAGGGTCGCCAGTTCGACGTCGCCGTCCGGGAAGTGGGCGCGGTGCGCCTGCTGGGCGCGGAACATCAAATCGTTGAACGGCAGTTCGAACAGGGCCAGGACGTCGGCCAGCGGCCAGGTCGCATCGGGACGCTCCTTGATGGCGGCGGTTGGACGGTGCAGGGCGACGGTGTTGGTTGGTGCGTTCATGGTGTTTCCTTATTGTGGTGCTTTGTAGTGTTCAAGCGCGCGACGACGGCCAGCCCGGCAGTCCCGCGAGATCGATGAATGGGGCCGCGTTCGCGGCAGTGGCTTGTTCCAGGCGCGGCACGACGCCCAGCAGGGGCGCGGGGAT
This sequence comes from Massilia sp., assembly GCA_031999925.1. Lineage (GTDB taxonomy): Bacteria > Pseudomonadota > Gammaproteobacteria > Burkholderiales > Burkholderiaceae_D > Telluria. The sequence goes on from DAMABW010000414.1 coordinate 2,187, forward strand.
GCGCGCCGCCAAGGCCTCGACATTCTCGTCGAAGAAGCGCATGTCCGGGTCCGCCGTGTTGGCGACCCAGCCGGCCAGTACCAGCCCGCGCGCGACGATGGCTTCCACCGTCAGCAGGGCGTGGCTGATGCAGCCGAGGCGCATGCCGACCACCAGGACCACCGGCAGATTCAGCTGGGCGGCCAGGTCGGCGCTGTCGAAGCTGTCGTTGAAGGGCACGCGGAAGCCGCCCACGCCTTCGACCACCACCGAATCGGAAGCGGCCAGGATCTCGGTGTAGGCGGCCAGGATCGGCACCGCTTCGATGGTCACGCCTTCCAGGGCGGCGGCGATGTGCGGCGCCGCCGGCTCACGCAGCATGAAAGGCGTGGTGATGTTCTGCGGCAGGTGCACGTTGCCGGCGGCGGCCAGCATGTCGGCGTCGTCGTTGTGCAGTTCGCCGTCACGCAGTTCGGCGCCGGCGGCGATCGGCTTCATGCCGCAGGCGCGCTGGCCGGATTCGACCAGCTTGTGCAGGATGGCGGCGGAGACGAGGGTCTTGCCGATCTCGGTGTCGGTACCGGTGACGAAGCAGGCGAAGCGCGAAGGAATGCCTTCTGCCGCCAGCGCTTCCGACACCGCAGGCACAGGAGTATCGACAGGCTTCGGTTGCGCCAGCACCGGTGCGATGGCGGTTTCGACCGCCGGTTCCTGGGGTTCGTTCAGGTTGCGGCTCACATGGCCTCCAGTTGGTTGAGGGCGGCGGCCAATTGCGCCACCTGCTCGCGGGTATGGGCAGCCGACAGCGTCACGCGCAGGCGCGCCGTATTCGCCGGCACGGTGGGCGGACGGATCGCCGGCACCCACAGGCCTTGCGCATGCAGGCTGGCCGCCACGCGCAATGCTTCGTCGTTGGCGCCGATGACGATCGGCTGGATCGCCGTGTGCGAGACCGGACGCTGCCAGCGCGTCAGCGTCAGCTCGTCGTCCAGCTGCGCGATCAGTGCGGCCAGGTGGGCACGCAGGCTTGCACCCTCCTCGCCCTCGATGATGTCGAGGCTGGTGAGCAGTGCATGCGCGATGGCCGGCGGCGACGCCGTGGTGTAGATGTAGGGCCGTGCACGCTGTATCATCAGTTCGATCACGCTTGCATGCGCGGCGATGAAGGCACCCGACACGCCGGCCGCCTTGCCCAGCGTGCCGACATAGACCAGGTTGGGCGAACGCAGCGCACAGTGTTCCAATGCGCCGCGTCCTTGCGCGCCAAGTACGCCGAAGCCGTGGGCATCGTCGACCACCAGCCAGGCGCCATGGCGCTCGCACAGGGCCAGGAGTTCGGGCAGCGGTGCCAGGTCGCCATCCATGCTGAAGACGCTGTCGGTGACGACGATCTTAGTCGGCGCACTGCTCGCTTCCAGTTGGGCCGCCAGTCCGGCCACGTCGCCATGCGGGTAAACACTGACGCCGGCACGCGCCAGGCGGGCGCCGTCGATCAGCGAGGCGTGGTTCAGCGCTTCCGAGAAGATCATCGCGTCCGCGTCCGACCCCAACGCGGTGAGCACGGCGAGATTCGCCATGTAGCCCGTGCTGAAATACAAGGCGCGCGCATCGACCAGGTTCGGCGCGACAAAGGCGGCCAGGCGTTCTTCCAGCAGCGCATGCGCGCGGCTATGCCCGCTGATCAAATGCGAGGCACCGCTGCCGGCGCCGTACAGGCTCGCGCCTTCGCGCAAGGCTTCCACCACGCGTGGATGCGCAGCCAGTCCCAGGTAGTCGTTGCTGCAGAAGGCCAGCATGGCGCGGCCATCCACGGTCTGCTGCGGTGCGCAGGCCGTGTCCGCGATGCGGCGGCGGCGCGTCAGGCTCTGCGCTTCCAGCGCCGCCAGCTTGCCCTGGACGTTTGCTAACAAATCCATGCTCAGGCCCCGATCGTCGCTTCGAACACGCGCTGCGTGCGGATGGCGAGGAGCTCGATGTCTTCGTCGCTCAGCACATACGGCGGCATCATGTAGACGGTACGGCCGATCGGTCGCAGCAGCAGCTCGTTTTCCGTCGCCGCCGTGAAGAAGCGGCGCGAGAAGGTGGAAGCGCGTGCGGCATCCGGCTCGATGGCGTCGAACGCGAAGATCATGCCGCGCTGGCGGAAGTGGCGCACGCGCTCGTGCTCGGCCAGGGGCGCCAGCGCTACCGTCAACTTGGTCGCCAGCTCGCGGTTGCGGTTCAACACGTCGTCTTCCTGGAA
>DAMABW010000415.1:0-4404 GCA_031999925.1 Massilia sp.
TTCACCCGCAGTGCGCTGCGCGCGGCGCTGGCCGGGCTGCGTGACGGCGCAACGGCGTCCACACCATCGCTACCCGCCGCGGCGCCGGCTGCGCTGCCGCCGCGCCTGGCCGGCCTGCGCGTGCTGGTGGTCGAGGACAACCCGGTGAACCAGGAAGTGGCGCGCCACGTGCTGCTGCATGCCGGCGCCGGCGTGGCGCTGGCGGCGAACGGCCGCCTCGCGCTCGAGCTGCTGGCGCAGGATGCCGCCTTCGACGCCGTGCTGATGGATTTGCAGATGCCGGTCATGAACGGCTTCGAGGCGACGGGCGCGATCCGCGCCATGGGCCTGGACACGCTGCCGATCGTCGCCATGACCGCCAACGCCATGGACGAGGACCGGCAGCGCGCCCTCGACGCCGGCATGGATGCGCACCTGCCGAAGCCGATCGACGTCGACGAACTGGTCGCCACGCTGCTGGCCGTGACCGGCCGCGCCCTGCCCATGCCCGGGCCTGCGGCGCAACCCGCGGCTGCGGCTCCCGCCATGGCGCCCTTGCCGGGCATCGACCTGGACGCCGTCCTGCCCCGCTTCGGCGGCAAGGGGGCGGCCTTCCTGGCGCTGTTCCGGCGCTTTGCCGCGACCCAGGCCTGCGCCGTCGACGAGATCCGCGCGCTGGCGGCAAGCGGTGACCGCAATGGTGCGGCCCAGCTGGCGCACCGCCTGCGCGGCGTGGCCGGCAATCTCGGCGCCGGCGCGGCGGCGGCGGCGGCACTGCGGCTCGAGCGCGCCCTGGGCGGCGCCGACGAGGACGACACCACCGCGCAGCTGGCGGCCCTCGACGCCGCCATGGCCGTCGTGCTGGCCGGCGCAAGCGCGCTCGGCGACGCACCCGAACCGGACCTGCCGCCGCAAGCGCCGCCAGCGGTGCGCCGCGACGCCCTGGAACGCCTGCTGGACCTGCTCCAGAACAACAACATGAAGGCGATGACCGCCTTCGACGCCCTGCGCCCCGCCCTGGCCGGCGCGCTGGCGGCGGACGCGATGGGCGAGCTGGCCAACGCGGTCGGCCTGCTGCGTTTCGAACAGGCTGCGCGGCTGGTGCGGGCTATACTGGAGGCCAAGGGGGACGCATGAGCTGGACCGATCTGGCACTGAATGGCCGCATCCTGGTCGTCGACGACGCCATGGAAAACATCCAGATCCTGCACGCCGCGCTGCAGGATCAGCACGAGGTGCTGTTCGCGCTCGACGGCGCCAAGGCCCTGGAACTGGCGCGCGCCCAGCGTCCCGACCTGATCCTGCTCGACGCCGTCATGCCGCGCCTGGACGGCCACGGCGTGCTGGCCGCGCTGCGCGCCGAGCCGCAGACGCGCGACATCCCGGTAATCTTCGTCACCGCCCTGTCCAGCCCCGAGGACGAAACCCGCGCCCTGGACGCCGGCGCGGCCGACTTCATCAGCAAACCGGTGAACGTGGCCGTGGTGCGCGCCCGCGTACGCACCCAACTGACCGTGAAGCGCCAGGCCGACGCCCTGCGCGCCCTGACCCTGACCGACAGCCTGACCGGCGTGGCCAACCGGCGCGCGTTCACCGAGCGCATGGAAGTCGAGTGGCGCCGCTGCGCCCGCGCCGGGCTACCGATGGCGCTGATCCTGGCCGACATCGACCACTTCAAGATGTACAACGACTACTACGGCCACCAGGCCGGCGACGCCTGCCTGGAACAGGTGGCGCGCACCATGGAGCAGACCGCCGGCCGCGCCCAGGACCTGGTGGCGCGCTACGGCGGCGAGGAGTTCGCGGTCCTGCTGCCGCAACTCGATGTGAACGGCGCCGCCGGCGTGGCCCAGCGCATGCTGGGTGAACTCGGCCGGCTGGCGATCCCGCACGCGGCGTCGCCGACCGCGCCGGTGCTGACGGCCAGCATGGGAATTGCCGCGGTGGTACCGGCGGGCGGGCAGACCGGCGCCGCCCTGATCCGCGCGGCGGATGCGGCGCTGTACGAGGCCAAGGCGGCGGGGCGGAACCGGTACCGGGTGGCGCTGGCGGGAAGCGATATCAACAGATAGACGGCGGCGTGTCCCCTCACGTGGGCACGCTGTGCCCACGCGGAACGATGCCTCGAATGATCACTTGGACGCGCTTGCAACCGGCCGTCGTCCGGGTTCAAACATCGCCAACACGGCGGTGCGTTTCGCGTGGGCACAGTGTGCCCACCGTACGAGTGCGGCTGCGGGCCGAATGTGGATACGTCAGCCTGCCGACACCACCGGCCGCCGGCGGAACATCGCCATCCCCTCGATCGTGCACACGGTCTCGCCATGCTGGTTGGTCGCCACCCAGCTGGTCCAGACCACGCCGCGGTCCGGCTTCGAGCTCGATGCCTTGACCTGCTTGGTCACGTGGCGTAGCGACAGGGTGTCGCCGGCGCGGACCGGCAGCAGCCAGCGCACGCCGTCCAGTCCGGGCGAACCCATGCTCGACGACGCGAACGGCATGCCGTCGACCACCATCCGCATCATCATCGCGCAGGTATGCCAGCCGCTGGCGATCACGCCGCCGTAGATCGACCCGCTGGCCGCTTCCGCATCCACGTGGAAGGGCTGCGGATCGAACTGCCGGGCAAAGTCGATGATCTCTTCCTCGGTGACGGTGCGCTGGCCGAGGTCGATTTCCTGGCCTGGCGTGAAGTCCTCGAAATACCAGTCGCCATGCGTGTCCGCGCTCATGCCGTCGCTCCTTGCGCTTCCGCCTGCCTGAATCCCGGCCGGGCAATGAAGCGCGCCAGGTGGTGGTCGGCATCGCCCAGGGTCAGTTCGATGGTCGCCAGGCGCTTGAAGTAATGCGCGGCCGGCAGTTCGTCGGTCACGCCCATGCCGCCGTGCAGCTGCACCGCCTGCTGGCCGATGTAGCGCGCCGCCCCGTTGATGCGGTACTTGGCGGCCGAGACCGCGCGGCGCCGTTCGCCGGCGTCCTGGGCACCCAGCTTGACGGCGGCCAGCAGCGCCATCGAGCGCGCCTGCTCCAGGTGGATGTACATGTCGGCCATGCGGTGCTGCAGGGCCTGGAACTTGCCGATCGGCGCACCGAACTGCTGGCGCGTCTTCAGGTATTCCAGGGTCGCCTCGAAGATCGCCTCCATCGCGCCGACGGCTTCCGCGCACAGCAGGCCGGCGCCGTAGTCGGCCGCCGCATCCAGGATGTGCCAGCCCTCGCCCGCCGCCCCGATGAGGGCGCCGGCGTCGACGCGCACGTTCTCGAACACGACGTCCGCCGCGCGCAGGCCGTCCAGGGTGCGGTAATCCGTGACGCGCAGCCCGGCGGCATCGCTCGGTACCACGAACAGGCTGATGCCGGCTTCATCGCGCTGCGCGCCGCTGCTACGCGCCGAGACCACCAGCATGCCGGCCTGGGCGCCGTGCAGCACGACTTTCTTTTCGCCGTTCAGGACGAAGCCGTCGCCGTCGGGTTCGGCCCGGGTCACGATGTCGCGCAGGTCGTGGCGCGACTGGCGCTCGCCCAGGGCACAGGCCAGCTTCACATCGCCGCCGGCCACGCGCTCCAGCAGCTGCGGGTGCAGGCCGCCATGGCGCAGGAACTCGGCGCCGAGCACGGTGGCGAAATACGGTTCCACCACCAGGCCGCGGCCCAGTTCCTGCATCACCACGAACATGTCGACGGCCGTTCCGGAGAAGCCGCCCTGCTCTTCCGGCACCGGCAGCGCCGTCATGCCGAGTTCGGCCAGGGTGGCCCAGGCCGCATCCGAGACACCCTGTCTCGAATGGACGATGGCGCGGCGCGCTTCGAAGCCGTAGTCGCGCGCGATCCAGCGCTTCAGGGCGTCGCCGAACTGGAGCTGTTCAGGATTGAAATTGAAGTCCATGTGGTGCTCTCCTCACAGGCCCAGGATCATCTGGGTGATGATGTTGCGTTGGATTTCGTTCGAACCGCCGTAGATCGAGGTCTTGCGGTAGTTGAAGTAGTAGGAGGCCAGCGGCGCCGCGTCGTTGTCGTCGAAGACGCTATGCTCGCTCTTGCCTTCCAGGTAGGCCGGGTCGAAGGGCAAGGCCATCGGGCCCACGGCTTCCATCATCAGTTCGGTGAGCGCTTGCTGGATGTCGGTGCCGCGCACCTTCAACACCGAGGCTTCCGGACCCGGCGCCTTGTCGGCCTTGGCCAGTACCCGCAGCACGGTCATTTCCAGGGCCATCAGTTCGATTTCCAGATTCGCCAGCCTGGCGGCGAACAGCGGGTCGTCGATCAGCGGCTTGCCGTTCTTGCTCTCGCGCGCGGCCAGGCTTTTCAGGAAGGCCAGTTCGCGCTTCGAGCGGCCGACGGCGGCGATGCCGGTGCGCTCGTGACCGAGCAGGTACTTGGCATAGGTCCAGCCGCGGTTTTCCTGGCCGACCAGGTTGGCGGCCG
>DAMABW010000416.1:0-4394 GCA_031999925.1 Massilia sp.
CATTCGTCTCTCCATGCAGGTTGGTTTTTTCGTATTGTAGACGCCCTTATGCCAGGATCGGGCACAATGCGCGGATTGGATGCAGATGCGTCGACATGAATGAGAGTGATATGAACACCAAGCTTCAAAGCGCCAGGCTGTACAGCGTGGCACAGATCCGCGCCATCGAGGAAGCGGCGATGCGGGAACTGGAAACCGGCACGCTGATGACGCGCGCGGGCCGCGCCGCGGCCGACCTGGCCCTGCAACTCGTGGGCGACGCCCGCACCCGTCCGGTGCTGGTGCTGGCCGGCCCCGGCAACAACGGCGGCGACGCCCTGGAACTGGCCGCCAACCTGAGCGACGCCGGCCTCGACGTGGTCGTGCTGTATTTCGGGCCGACCGGCCAGCCTTCGCCGGAAGCCGCGCAGGCCCTGGCCCGCGCACGCGCCAGCCGCGCCAACTTCGCCGACGTGGCGCCCGACACGCGCGACTGGGCGCTGGTGGTCGACGGCCTGTTCGGCATCGGCCTGGCGCGCAACCTGGTGGGCCGCTATCCGGAACTGGTGACGGCGCTGTCCGACGTGCGCTGCCCGGTGCTGGCGCTGGACGTGCCGAGCGGCCTGGATGCGGATACCGGCGTGCCGGTCGGCGAAGGCGGCGTTGCCGTGCGCGCCAGCCACACCCTGACCTTCATCGGCGACAAGCCGGGCCTGCACACCGCCTGCGGACGCGACCACGCGGGCCAGGTGCTGGTGGCCGACCTCGGCATCGCGCCCGAGCTGTTCCCGCCTGCGACGGCGCTGGTGGCGGCGCCCGCCCTGTTCGCGGCGCAACTGGCACCGCGCCGCCAGAACACCCATAAGGGCAGCTTCGGCGACGTGGCGATCGTCGGCGGCGCCCACGGCATGCTCGGCGCCGCCCTGCTGGCCGGACGCGGCGCGCTGCATGCGGGCGCGGGCCGCGTGTTCGTGGCCACGGTCGACGTCGGGCCGGGCTACGACAGCGCGCAGCCGGAACTGATGCTGCGCACCTCGCACGACTTCGAGGTCGAAGGCCGCACCCTGGTGCTGGGGCCGGGCATGGGCGACGCGCTGGAAGCGATGCGCGTGCTCGGACATGGCATCGATGCGAGCGGGCCGGTCGTGATCGATGCCGATGGATTGAACCTGGTCGCGAGCAGCACCGACCTGCAGGCGCGCGTCGCCAGGCGCGTGGGCGAGACCGTGGTGACGCCGCATCCGCTGGAGGCGGCGCGGCTGCTCGGGATTTCGGCGGGCGAAGTGCAGGCCGACCGCCTCGGTGCGGCGCGCACGCTGGCCAAGCGTTTGAATGCGGTCGTGGTCCTGAAGGGATCGGGCACCGTGCTGGCGGCGCCGGATGGCGACCTGGCGATCAATCCGACCGGGAATCCGGGGCTGGCCACCGGCGGTACCGGCGACGTGCTGGCGGGTGTCGTCGGTGCGCTGCTGGCGCAGGGCTGGCCGGCGTGGGAAGCGGACGTTGGCGCCGTGTGGATGCATGGGGCCGCGGCGGACCAACTGGTCGCTGAAGGATTCGTGCCGATTGGGTTGACGGCCGGCGAGCTGCCGGTGGCGATCAGGAAGGTATTGAACGGACTAGTGGCGCGCTAGGTTTTGTAGGGTGGACGGGGCCACGCAAGGCTCCCGAGTCCACGCTGTGTCATCGGCGGTGTTCCGGTAACGTTTGGGTTAGTCACAGTACGACATCGTGGACACGGGTGTCCACCCTACGAAAACCGCTATGCAAGCTTCCCCGCCGCGATCGTCAAGGTCCGCCCACAGCGCGCCGCCATCGCCGGATCGTGCGTCACCAGCACCAGGGTCGACCCACGTTCGCGGTTCAACTCGAACATCAACCGGATCACGGCTTCCCCGGTCGCCGCATCCAGGCTGCCGGTCGGCTCGTCCGCGAACAGCAGCGGCGGCTCGGTGACAAAGGCGCGCGCCAGGGCCACGCGCTGCTGCTCGCCGCCCGACAAATACTTCGGATAATGCTTCAAGCGGCTCGACAGGCCCACTCGCCCCAGCATCGCTTCCGCCTTCTCGCGCGCATCGGCGTCGCCGCGCAGTTCCAGCGGCAGCATCACGTTTTCGAGCGCATTCAGATGCGCCAATAACTGGAACGACTGGAACACGAAGCCCAGCTTGGCCTTGCGGAAGGCGGCGCGGCCATCCTCATCGAGGGCGAAGATATCGGTGCCGTCGAGCAGCACCTTGCCGCTGCTGGGCGTATCCAGGCCGGCCAGCAAGCCGAGCAAGGTCGACTTACCCGAACCCGACGCGCCGACGAGCGCGAGCGTCTCGGCCGCTCCCACGGTAAAATCAATGCTGTGCAGGATGGTGAGTTCGCCGCTGGCGTCCGCCACCCGCTTGGACAGCCCGGTCACCTCGATGGCGGCCGGTCGCCCCGCTGCGGCGGTCACGTCATTTTTGAAGGCTTCGGGATTATCACGCATGCTTGCTTTTCTCAAGAAATTGTCTGTCGGTGTGCTCATGCTGGCTGCATCAGCGAGCGCTTATTCTGCACCAAAAACCGTTCTGGTGGTGGGCGACAGCCTGTCGGCCGAATATGGCCTGACCCGCGGCGCGGGCTGGGTCGCCCTGCTCGAACAAAAACTGAAAGTCGAAAAGATCGATGCGCGCATCGTGAATGCCAGCATCAGCGGCGAGACCACCAGCGGCGGCCGCACGCGCCTGCCGGCCCTGCTTACCCAGCACAAGCCGCAGATCGTCGTCATCGAACTGGGCGCCAACGATGGCCTGCGCGGCCTGCCCGTGGCCTCGGCCGAAGCCAATTTGCGCCAGATGGTCACGCTGTCGCAAAAGCAGGATGCCAAGGTCATGCTGATCGGCATGCGCATGCCGCCAAACTATGGCCGCGCCTACACGGAACGCTTCTTCAACATGTACGGTACGCTGTCGAAAGACCTGAAGGCGCCACTGGTGCCCTTCATGCTGGAGGGCGTGGCCGACAAGCCGGCGCTGTTCCAGGCCGACCGCCTGCACCCGAACGCCGAGGCGCATCCGATCATCCTGAATAACATCTGGCCGACCATTTCGAATATGATCCGGCAACGCTGAATCAATCCACTCCGATACCGATGAAATACCCTGCCGTACTGCCCTTCGCCGACATCCTGCCCGAACTCGACAGCTTCGATACCATCATCGACGTCCGCAGCGAAGGCGAATTCGCCCTCGACCACCTTCCGGGCGCGATCAATTGCCCGGTGTTGAACAACGAGGAGCGCATCCGGGTCGGCACGCTGTACAAGCAGGTCGGCTCGTTCGAGGCAAAGAAGGTCGGCGCGCCGATCGTGGCGGCCAACATCGCGCGCCACATCGAGGCGCTGTTCGCCGACAAGCCGCGCGAATGGAAGCCGCTGGTGTATTGCTGGCGCGGCGGCAACCGCAGCGGTTCGATGGCGCATATCATGGCGAAGATCGGCTGGCCGGTTGTGCAACTCGAAGGCGGCTACAAGGCCTATCGTGCCCAGGTCAGCGTGGCGCTGGAGAATCCGCCGCAAGTGGACTTCCGCGTAATCTGCGGCACCACCGGCAGCGGCAAGAGCCGTTTGCTGGAAACGCTGGAACGCGTCGGCGCCCAGGTGCTCGACCTCGAACGCCTGGCGGCGCACCGCGGCTCGGTGCTCGGTCACTTGCCGCACGAACCGCAGCCGACCCAGAAGATGTTCGAAAGCCGGCTCTGGGACAAGCTGCGTCACTTCGACCCGAAGCGGCCGGTGTTCGTGGAGTCCGAGAGCAAGAAGGTGGGCAATTTGCGCGTGCCCGATGCCGTGATGGCGCGCATGCGTGCGTCGCCCTGCATCGCCGTGAACCTGTCGCGCCCGAACCGGGTGCGGCTGCTGATGGAAGACTACGAGCACTTCGCGCGCAATGCCGATGCCTTGAACGGGCAACTGGATCACCTGGTGCAACTGCACGGGCGCGCCAAGATCGACGCCTGGCATGCGCTGGCCAACGAAGGCGCGATGCCCGAGTTGGTCGATCAATTGCTGGTGGAGCATTACGATCCGGCCTACTTGCGCTCGATCGACCGGAATTTCACGCAGTATGCGCAGGCGCAGGCGCTCGACCTGAACGACATCGCGCCGGAGGATTTTGTCGCTGCAGCAAAGGCCCTGCACGCGGCCTGATCAACTCACCGCCTGACTACCTCGCGGCCTTTCTCCAATACGCGGCCTCAACCGTAGGGTGGGGTCGCGATCATGCGAGCATATCGAATGCCACGAATGTCGCCATCCCGATCACGCGGGCATGCCGAATACGCTGACGTCGCCCTTGCCTTCACGCCAACATCTCGCACCCCAAGACGTAAAAAAACCCGGCTGCTCACACAGCCGGGTTTTTCATTCAAGCATCGCTAGCTTC
>DAMABW010000417.1:0-4384 GCA_031999925.1 Massilia sp.
CCCGGGTCGGGCTGCGGTGAAAGCCCCGGCCGGGTAGGCCGGGGCCGTGAAGCTCGGGATCAGGCCAGTTCGACGATCATCTCGATCTCGACGCAGGCGCCGCGCGGGATCTGCGCCACGCCGAAGGCCGAGCGGGCGTGCTTGCCGGCGTCGCCGAAGACTTCGCCCAGCAGTTCCGAGGCGCCGTTGGTGACCAGGTGCTGGTCGGTAAAGTCCGGGGTCGAATTCACCAGGCTCATCAGCTTGACGATGCGCTTCACGCGGGTCAGGTCGCCGCCGCAGGCATCCTGCAGGGTGCCCATCAGGTCGATGGCGATGGCGCGCGCGGCGGCCTGGCCTTCTTCCAGGGTCTTGTTCTTGCCCAGTTGGCCGGCGTTGACCGAGCCGTCGGCGTTCTTGGCGATGTGGCCCGAGATGAAGACCAGGTTGCCGGTCTGGACGAACATGACGTAGGCGGCGGCAGGCGCGGCGGCCGATTGCAGGGTGATGTTCAGTTCCTTGAGTTTGTCGTAAACGGAGATGTGGGACATGCGTGTTCCTGTTGCGGTGAATGAGACCGGTATTGTACGACTTGCCAGCTGTGAAAGACACCATTTCGCCTGTTCCATGCGGCAGCGATGGAATCACAGTGACTCCGAAATCGGAGTGCTTTTTATGCGGAAGCGGAGGCGTCGCGCATGCGCTTGAAAGCGGCGATCACGCGGCGCCCGGCATTCTCGTGCTGGTCCGGCCAGGCATAGCCATAGCTGACGACACGGCGTTCGGTGGTGGCGAGAAAGCGCGGATTCTCGCGCAAAAAACGGCCGTAGACATCCGCATCGAGCTCGGGCAGCGCATCTTCGATGACTTGCACGATCTCGGCGACATATTCCCCGGCCAGCTGCACCACGAAAGGAACGATCCAGTCCCGGCGCTCGCCCAGCAGGCGGCGCAGGCAGCGTTCGCGCAGGAAGCCGTCGTGGTGCCGGGTACCGAGGCAGAGGGCGATCAGGCCGTCGATGCCCGGCGCGTCGATGGCATGCGCCACTTGCTCGGGCGCGTAGTAGACCCGCGTGGGGATGGCCAGCGTTTCGCCTTCCACGCTGACGGCAAAGTGGTAGCGGGGCGGCTCCGGTTCGCCGGCTGCGAGCCCGGCGGCGACCCGCATTGCGGACGCGCGCAGTGCGGCGGGGAAGGCAAGGGCCGGGTCCACCGGCGGCGGGAAGGTCTGCATGGGCTTTCCGTGATCGATGGTCCAGGGCCCGCTATATCGCTGGGCAATTGTGATATTTCTTGGTGTTATCATAACGGATTGCCGGTGACCGGCGTGCCAGGTGAAAGGCTACACCATGACAGCAGTGCTTGCGCTCAAACTCGTTCTGGTGCCGCTGCTGATCTACCTGGTGACCCTGGCCGGACGGCGCTGGGGTCCGTCGGTGGCCGGCTGGCTGTCGGCCTTTCCGATTGTCGCCGGTCCCATCCTGTTGACGCTGGCGCTGGAGCAGGGCGCGCCGTTTGCGGCCAGCGCCGCCGAGGGTACCTTGCTGTCGGTGGTCGCGATCCTCGTGTTTTGCGTCGTGTACGCCTGGGCGTCGAGCCGCTGGCAGGTGGCCGGTTCGATGCTGCTGGCTTTGACCGGCTGGGGCCTGGCCGTGGCGTTGCTGCAGGCCCTGCGCCCGCCGCTGGGCGTCTCCTTCGTGCTGGTCTGGTGCGCATTGCTGCTGGCGGCGCGCCTGTTCCCGGGCGTTGCGCCGTCGGCGGGTGGCGCGCGGCGCAACGACCTGCCATGGCGCATGCTGGCCGCCGCGGCCCTGGTGCTGCTGGTGACGACCGGCGCGGCGCAGATGGGTGCGCGCCTGTCGGGCTTTTTCGCGATGTTCCCGGTGATGGGTTCGGTGCTGGTCGGCTTTGCCCACGCCGGTAGCGGCCGCGCCAGCGCGGTGGCGCTGCTGCGCGGGATGGTCTGCGGCTTCTTCGGCTTCTCCGTGTTCTGCGTGACGCTGGCGATGCAGCTGCGCCAGGACAGCCTCCCCTGGGCCTTCGGCCTGGCGCTGGGCTGCGCGCTGGTGGTGCACGTGGCGGCACGGCGCATGCTGGCGGCGCCGGCTGTGGCAGCACCGTCGACGGCGCGCAGCTGAGCCTTGCCAAGGTCCGTTTGCAGGCGCCTCTTGAAATGCATGTTGCCATCCCCATATCGAGGCAATCCGTTCAACCCGTATTTCCAAGAGGAATAAGATGGCTGTCGCCGAAAAAGAGACCCTTGGCTTTCAAGCCGAAGTAAAGCAGCTGCTGCAACTGATGATTCACTCCTTGTACTCGAACAAGGAAATCTTCCTGCGCGAACTGATTTCGAACGCATCCGACGCCGCCGACAAGCTGCGTTTCGAAGCGATCAACAACGATGCCCTGTACGGCAACGACCACGAGCTGAAGATCCGCGTCGCCTTCGATAAAGACGCGAAGACCATCACGATCTCGGACAACGGCATCGGCATGAGCCGCGACGAGGTCATTTCGCACCTGGGCACGATCGCCAAGTCGGGCACCAAGGAATTCTTCAGCAAGCTCTCGGGCGACCAGAAGGCGGACGCCGCCCTGATCGGCCAGTTCGGCGTGGGCTTCTATTCGGGCTTCATCGTCGCCGACAAGATCACCGTCGAAACCCGCCGCGCCGGCGCCGACGCCAGTGAAGGCGTGCGCTGGGAATCGGGCGGCGAGGGCGAGTACAGCGTCGAGACCATCGAAAAGACCGGCCGCGGCACCGACGTCATCCTGCACCTGCGCGAAGGCGAGGACGAGCTGCTGTCGAACTGGAAGCTGAAGTCGATCATCCGCAAGTACTCGGACCATATCTCGCTGCCGATCCTGATGCAGAAGGAAGAGTGGGACGAGGAAGCGAAAGCAACCGTCCTGAAGGACGAGTTCGAGACCGTGAACCAGGCCAGCGCGCTGTGGGCCCGTTCGAAGTCGGACATCACGAAGGAACAGTACGACGAGTTTTATAAACACGTCTCGCACGACTTCCAGGAGCCGCTGGCCCATACCCACAACCGCGTCGAAGGCCGCAGCGAATACACGCAGCTGCTGTACGTGCCGAGCCACGCCCCGTTCGATTTGTGGGACCGCAACAAGCGTGGCGGCATCAAGCTGTACGTGAAGCGCGTCTTCATCATGGACGACGCCGAGCAACTGATGCCGACCTACCTGCGTTTCGTGAAGGGCGTGATCGACTCGGCCGACCTGCCGCTGAACGTGTCCCGCGAAATCCTGCAGGAGTCGCGCGACGTGCGCGTGATCCGCGAAGGCTCGACCAAGCGCGTGCTGGGCATGCTGGAAGAAATGGCGAACTCGGAAGAACAGGAAGGCAAGGACAAGTACGTCACCTTCTGGAAGGAATTCGGCCAGGTGCTGAAGGAAGGCATCGGCGAGGACGCGACCAACAAGGACCGCATCGCCAAGCTGCTGCGCTTCGCCTCGACCCATGACGAATCGGGCGAGCAGACGGTGTCGTTCGAGGATTATGTTGGCCGCATGAAGGAAGGCCAGGACAAGATCTATTACGTCACCGCCGACAGCTACAGCGCCGCCAAGAACAGCCCGCACCTGGAAATCTTCCGCAAGAAGGGCGTCGAAGTGCTGCTGATGGCCGACCGCGTGGACGAGTGGATGCTGTCCTTCCTGACCGAGTTCGACGGCAAGGAACTGGTGTCGGTGGCCAAGGGTGGGCTGGACCTCGGCAAGCTCGAAGACGAAGCCGAGAAGAAGGAACACGAAGAGACCGAGACCCAGTACAAGGAGCTGGTCGAGAAGATGAAGACCGCGCTGGCCGACAAGGCGAAAGACGTGCGCGTGACCTTCCGCCTGACCGACTCGCCGGCCTGCCTGGTGGCGGACGAGCACGAGCTGTCGGCGAACCTGGTGCGCATGCTGAAGGCCGCGGGCCAGAATGCGCCGGAGTCGAAGCCGATTCTCGAGATCAACCCGAATCACCCGCTGGTGACGCGTTTGAAGTACGAGGATGCCGAGGGCGCGCGCTTTGGCGATTGGTCGCATATCCTGTTCGACCAGGCGATGCTGGCCGAAGGCGGCAGCCTGGCGGATCCGGCGTCGTTCGTGAAGCGTTTGAATGAGATGCTGCTGGCGAAGTGATTCGCGGTGGTGTGAAGTGAAAGCCGGGCTGCGCGCCCGGCTTTTTTTATGGTGAATTGGCAGTAGTGGGGCTGTTGCCTGTTACGGTGTCGGTGTGTTGAATCCGCGTGGGCACGGGGTGCCTAGCGCGGCCCGGCCCACCCTACGGGACACGCTGCGTATCCGGGTTTCGTATGATCTCGCTGCTAACGGTGACCGTAGGGTGTGTAAAGGCAAAGTAGAAATGTCCGCTTTCAGCAAAGTAGAAATGTCCGTT
>DAMABW010000418.1:0-4382 GCA_031999925.1 Massilia sp.
AAATGGCCGTTCCTGTGTTTTATCGGTTACAATGGCCCGCAGTTGGAAGAAACGATGGGTTCGCGCCCCGCTGACGCCCCTGGCGTACGCGGCGTTGCCGCAGCCGGCGTTTCGCTAAATCACCAACCCGTTGCCCGCCTGGCAAGCGTGCAACCCGTGGCCGGGTCCTGTCCCGCCATCGTACCGAGCCCGCCGCGTTCGAGCGCGGGCCACGCATTCCAGTTTCGACGAGCAGTACTGTGAACCGCGTTCCGTTCGCGATGGCCACCGGCATTCGTTAGCCGGCGAGCCCACGACGGCGTCCGTCGGCACGCGCTGGGCGGTATTTATTTGATTTGTAGCATTCGAGCCTGACGACATCGAGAATGAAAACTGACGAGGCCAAGCGGATCCTCGAAACCGCCTTGCTGTGTGCACGCGAGCCGATGTCGATTCATGGCATGAAAAAACTGTTTGCCGACGTCGATGCGAACGGCAAACAGCTCGGCATCGGCGTCGGTTCCGACACGATCAAGCTGCTGCTCGAGGAACTGCGCCACGACTGGCAGGACCGCGGCATCGAGATCGTCAGCCTGGCCTCGGGCTGGCGTTTCCAGAGCCGGCCGGAAATGAAGCCTTACCTGGACCGCATTTCGCCGGAAAAGCCGCCGAAGTATTCGCGTGCGACGCTGGAAACGCTGGCGATCATCGCCTACCGCCAGCCGGTCACGCGCGGCGACATCGAGGAAATCCGCGGCGTCGCGGTGAACTCGCAGACGATCAAGATGCTCGAAGACCGCGGCTGGATCGACGTTGTCGGTCACCGCGAAGTGGTGGGGCGGCCAGCCCTGCTGGGTACGACCAAACAATTTCTCGACGATCTGGGCCTGGCGTCGCTGGGCGGGTTGCCGCCGCTGGAAGCGATTGCCGACGCCGCCGACGGGCGTTCGCTGGAAGCGCTGGAAGCGGCGCTGAACGACAATTTTGACAGGGCAGCCGCGGGAGCGGCCGCCGAAGACGAACAAGGGGCTTCCTCAGTGGAAGTGCCGATTCATGACCCGCAACCGGCCGCCGGCTCGGTACCAGGTCAGCAAAACAATGACACGAATGATGAATCCAACTGACACCACCGAGACCAATCCCGCCGAGCCGGGCAAGGACGAAGCGGCCAAACCGAAGCGCCGCACCAAGGCTGCCGCCGCTGCCGCCCCTGCGCCTGCCGTGAGCGAAGCCCCTGTCGCAGCCGAGGCCGCACCGGCCGCAAAGCCGAAGCGCCGCACCAAGGCCGCTGCCGCCGCCGAAGGCGACGCCACTGCGCCTGCGGTTGCCCCGGCCGCCGCCGAGCCTGCGCCAAAAGCGCCGGCCGCCCGCAAGCCGCGCGCCACCAAGGCCAAGCCGGCCGAAGCGAAAGCCGATGTACAGGCCGACGCGCCGGCCCCGCCGGTTGCCGCCAGCGCGCCCGCAGCGGCGCCGGCAGCCCCGGTGGCTGCGGCCGAGACTGCCCCGGCGGCAACGGCCGATGCGCCGCGCCAGGAGCAGGCCCAGCGCAAACCGCGCGGTCCGCGCCAGATGCGCGAGCAGCGCGGCCAGCGCGAAGCACTCCAGGCCGCCGCCGCGCAGGCCGCGCCGGAAGCGGTTGCCGCCGAAGCGGCGGGCGAGCAGCCGGCCGCCGAGCCGCGCCGCGAGCCGCGCCAGGGCAAGAACAAGCAAAAGAATGGGAAGAACGCCCAGAAGCAGGGTGGCCAGCAGGGTCAGCAAGGCCAGCAGGCTGGCCAGGGTGGCGCCCAGCAAGCGCGTGGTGGCCAGCAGGCCAAGGGTAAGGGCGGCAAGCAGAAACCGGGCAAGGGCGGCAACGACGCCGACGCCGTGTTCTCCTTCGTCACCTCCGACGCCTTCGACGCCAACGACGGTGGCCAGGGCCAGCAGAAATCGAAGGTACGCCGCGACCTGACCGCCGACGACGACGCGCCGAAGCTGCACAAGGTGCTGGCCGAAGCCGGTCTCGGCTCGCGCCGCGACATGGAAGACCTGATCGTCGCCGGCCGCGTGTCGGTGAACGGCGAACCGGCCCACATCGGCCAGCGCATCCTGCCGACCGATGCAGTGCGCATCAACGGCAAGCTGATCCAGCGCAAGGTCAACAACAGCAAGCCGCCGCGCGTGCTGGTGTACCACAAGCCGGCCGGCGAAATCGTCAGCCACGACGACCCGGAAGGCCGTCCATCGGTGTTCGACCGCCTGCCGACCATGAAGACCGGCAAGTGGCTGGCCGTCGGCCGCCTCGACTTCAACACCGAGGGCCTGCTGCTGTTCACGACCTCCGGCGACCTGGCGAACCGCCTGATGCACCCGCGCTACAACATCGACCGTGAGTACGCCGTGCGTACCCTGGGCGAGCTGGAAGAGGGCATGCGCCAGAAGCTGCTGGCCGGCGTCGAGCTCGACGACGGCAAGGCGGCGTTCACCAAGATCGTCGACGGCGGCGGCGAAGGCATCAACAAGTGGTACCGCGTGGTGATCGGCGAAGGCCGCAACCGCGAGGTGCGCCGCATGTTCGAGGCGGTCGGCCTGACCGTCTCGCGCCTGATCCGTACCCGCTACGGCGCCATGACCCTGCCGTCGGGCCTGAAGCGCGGCCGCTGGGAAGAGCTGGAAGAAAACGACGTGCGCAACTTCATGTCGGCCTTCGGCATCGAGAAGAAGGGCGCCGCCGGCGGCCAGCAAGGTAAAGGCGGCAAGGGCGGCCAGGCGCCCGACCCGCGCCGTTCCGACGGCAACCGCATCGACCGCGCCGACGCCAACAAGAACGTCGACCCGTTCGGTCCGCAGGTGGCGCGCGCCGGTGCGCCGCAGCGCAACGCCGGCCTGTCGACCGTTCCGAACGGGCGTCCGCAGGGTGGCAAGGGCGGACGTGGCGGCAACGCCGGCGGCTTCGGCGGCTCGGGCCGCCCGGGCAGCGGTGGCAATGGCGGCAGCAGCCGTCCGCGCCAACCGGATCCGCTGCAGACCACGTTCGGCTTTGCCGGCACCGGCGGCGGTGGCCGTCGCGGCGGCCAGGGTCCGCGCGGTTCCGAGCACGGTCTGCCGCGCCGCGGCCGCCGCGGCTAAGGTTTAGATCGGTAGGGTGGGTTCTCGAACCCACCTTCGATGGCTTGAATTGCAGTTTCGTAGGGTGGACTCCCGAGTCCACGCGGTTTCACCTCTTGAACACTGGCGCCTCGTCCTCATGTAGGGTGCCCGGATCATCGTTATCGATGTTCAGCCAGTGACACAGGGTGGGCACAAGTGCCCACCCTACAAAACTACAAAACCGCGAGACGCCGGTGCCCGAGCGGTGGGTTCAAGAACCCGCCCACGATTTTATTCGTGTGCGACCGTTGTTTGGTCGTCCATATAATGGTATGTCGATTGCAGCAAGCCCTCGAATACGTTATAATTTGCAGCCTAATCCGGAGTTCTTCCCAGTATTAATTTGGTGCAAGTGCTTTCATCTGGTTGGGTAGTGAATACAAAAAGATGGGCAGATGCCCATTTTTTTTTTGGTAAAACGTTTTAACGCCCTGGAGAAGTGTCGTGCAGCAGTTTGATTTGATCGCCAAGACAGTCGGTGGCCTGGGCTACGACCTCGTTGATGTCGAACGGGGCGAGCGCGGGATCCTGCGCGTGTTTATCGATTTCCCCGCTGCCGTCGCGGACGAAAAGGGGCCGATCACGGTCGAGGATTGCGCAACGGTGAGTCACCAGTTGTCGCACGTACTCACCGTCGAGAACGTCGATTACGAGCGTCTGGAAATTTCGTCGCCCGGGCTGGACCGCCCGGTGCGCACCCTGGCCGATTTTGAGCGCTTCGCCGGCCACGAATGCACGGTGAAGCTGCGCGTCGCCATGCCGGGCACCGCGAACCGGAAGACCTATACGGGCATCCTGGTCGCGCCGGAAGGCGACAAGATCGGTCTGGAATTTGAAGGTAAAGATGGTCCGGCGTTGTTGGAATTTACGCTGGCCGAATTGGACAAGGCACGTCTGGTGCCACAGGTGGATTTTAGGAGTCGCAAAGCATGAGTCGCGAAATTTTGTTACTGGTTGATGCGCTTGCGCGCGAAAAAAACGTCGATAAGGAAGTGGTCTTCGGGGCGCTCGAGTTCGCCCTGGCCCAGGCCACCAAAAAACGCTATGAAGGCGAGGTCGACATTCGCGTGAGCATCGATCGCGACAATGGCGAATTCGAAACCTTCCGCCGCTGGCACGTGGTGCCTGACGAAGCCGGCCTGCAACTGCCGGACCAGGAAATCCTGCATTTCGAAGCAAAAGAACAGATCGCCGACATCGAAGTCGACGAATACATCGAAGAGCCGGTGGAATCGGTCGAGTTCGGCCGCCGTTTCGCGCAAGACACCAAGCAG
>DAMABW010000419.1:0-4363 GCA_031999925.1 Massilia sp.
GACCGTACCGTGGGTTCGAATCCCACCCTCTCCGCCAAGTATTGAGCGAAAAAGGCTTCCGAAAGGAAGCCTTTTTTGTTTTCCCGGTCATTCCAGGCGTAGGGTGGCCGGCTCCACCCGAACAGTTGCGCATACGGACCGTATGCGCCGCCCACGCGTTCAACACACATTTGCGCGGCCACCGCGTTTTCAGAGTGCTACGAGAGAAACTTTATGCTCTCGACATCTTTCTTCTTCCACAAACGGAAATGACCCGCTATAATGCGGCCTCGCTTGCAGCGACCGCAACGCACCGAATAAGGAGAGGTGGCAGAGTGGTCGAATGTACCTGACTCGAAATCAGGCGTACGGGTGACCGTACCGTGGGTTCGAATCCCACCCTCTCCGCCAGTAGTAGCAAAAGGGCTTCCGAATGGAAGCCCTTTTTGTTTCTGGCTACTTCATTTGGTAGGTGGTAGGGCTTACCTCGCATCTTTCTTGAACCACTCCACCAGGAAGTCGATAAACGCCGTCACCTTTGCCGACAGATTCGCCCGCTCCGGATAGACGGCAAACACATCCGCGCTCGGCAACTCCCAATCCTCCAGCAGCGGCACCAGCTTCCCCTCGGCCAAGTGAGAGTGAATGTCCCACTCCGAGCGCATCAGGATGCCGAACCCGGCCAGCGCCCACAGCACACCCGTCTCGCCATCGTTCGTACTCAGCACGCCACGTACCTTTACCGTTTCTTCCTTGTTCCCACGCACGAAGTGCCAGGTACCGAAGGCCGCCGCGGTTTCGCGCAGCACGATGCAGTGGTGGTGTTGCAGATCGCGCGGCTTGCCTGGGATGCCATGCTCACGCAGGTAGTCCGGCGACGCGCACAGCACTCTCCGGTTGGCAAGGATGCGTCGTGCAACCATGCGCGAGTCCGGCACGGTGCCGAACCAGATGCCGAGGTCGAAGGCCTGGTCCGCCAGCTTGGCAGGGCGGTCGGTGAGGTCGAGCTGGACGTCGACCTGCGGATAGCGCCGCGCGAACGCGATGATGGCCGGCGCGATGTGCCGGCGGCCGAAGCCGAAGGTTGCATTCACCCGCAGCAGCCCCTTGGGCACGGCGCGGCTGCTTGAGACGGACTGTTCCAGTTCCTGCAGCTCCGACAGCAGGCGCGCACCTGTCGCCAGGTAGACCTCGCCCTCATGGGTGACGCTGATGCGGCGCGTGGTGCGGTTCAGCAGGCGCACACCCAGGCGCTTTTCCAGCGCCGCCAGGCGGGCCGTGATGGCCGGCGGCGTCACGCCCCATTCGCGCGCCAGCGCTGCCAGCGAACCCCGTTTGACCAACTCGACAAAAAAGGCCAGGTCGGAAACACTGTCCATTATTCAGTTTGATTTAAGAATGGATAAAGTTGCAGTTTATTATGAAAGTGGGGCGAATGGTTACACTGTGGCCTGCGACAGGACGGCGGCGCGCCGGCCCGTCTGCACGCTTTCATGAACCGGCGCGCTGCCCGCAAGGCCGGCAGCCATTGCACCAATGACGAACATCCTGCCTGCCATCCTCCTGAACACCGCCCTCGGCGCCGGGCTCGGTTTTGCCGGCGGCCTGCTCGGCATCGGCGGCGGCCTGATCGCCATTCCCGTGCTGGCCTGGCTGTATGGCATGGACCAGCACCTGGCCCAGGGCACGGCCCTGGTCATGATCGTGCCGAACGTGCTGGTCGGCTTTTTCCGCTACCACCAGAAACACCGCATCGACCTGCGCGCAGTGGCCGCGATCAGCGTGTTCTCGATGGTGGCGGCCTATGTGGCCGGGCGTTTGGCCAGCGGCATCGATTCAGGGGTGCTGCGCATTGCATTCGCCCTGTTCCTGATCGCGCTGGCCCTGTACTTCGGCGGCGGCGTGCTGCGCCGCGCGCGCGGTGGCGCCGAGGCGCCGGCCCTGGCGCCGCGCCGGATGACGCGCTCGGCCTTGCCCCTGCTCGGCATTGCCAGCGGCGCCATGTCGGGCATCTTCACCATCGGCGGCGGACTGGTGGTGGTGCCGGCCCTGGTCAGTTTGTTCCGCATGGAGCAGACCCGTGCGCAAGGGACGGCGCTGGCGCTGGTGGTGCCGAGTTCGGCGATCGCCTTGTTCGCGTATGCCCAGGGGCAGCACGTGGCCTGGGACGTGGGCGTGCCGATGGCGGTGGGCGGCATCGCCAGCGTGTCGGCGGGCGTGGCGCTGGCGTACCGCTTCCCGGCGGCGCGGCTGCGGCTGCTGTTCTGCGCGGTGCTGCTGGTTACCGCCGGGGCGATGCTGGTAACCGGATAGCCTCGCCATCTTTTCTTGATATCAAGAATGCGTTATCATTAAGATCGCCGCGGCTGCGATGCCTCCCTGCATCCGCCGTTCCGATCCACCCACGCATGCCGGCAGCACCGGCGCCGGAAAGATTCCTGGTTCATGAAACGCAAGCTCCTGCCGCTGGTCCTGTTATCGGCTTTTCCCTTCCTCGTCCAAGCCGCCGAAGAACCGTCGACGGTGATGGGCGAAGTGCGCATCAGCGCCGCGCGCAATGCCGGCGCCTTGCTCAGCAACCGCATCCTGACCTCGGTCGACGTGCTGGGCAGCGAGCAGATCGAGGACAAGACCGTCGGCAATAGCTGGGAACTGGTCGGGCAATTGCCGGGCGTGCAGCTGACCGAGTTCCGCATGGGCGCCGAGTCGGGCAAGGCGACCTTCCGGGCGTTTAACGGCGAGGGCTACATCAACGGCATCAAGGTGCTGATCGACGGTATCCCGAGCAATGTCAACAGCGGCAACCAGCGCTTCATCGACATGGTCTTTCCGCTCGAGATCGATTACATCGAGGTGGTGCGCGGTACCAACGATCCGCGCTACGGCCTGCACAATATCGGCGGCAACATCAACCTCGGCACACGCCAGGGCGGCAACTACACCGACAGCCGCTTCACCGCCGGCAGCTTCGAGACGCGCGAGTTGCAGTTCGCGCTGGGCCGCGAGAGCGGCGGTTTCGCCCAGAATTACTTCATCGCGAAGCAGGACAGCGGCGGCTACCGCGCCCACAGCGACTCCGACAAATATGCGCTCGGCGCCAAGTGGTTCCTCACATCCAGTGACAAGCGCCTGAAGGCCGGCCTGGTACTGCGTACCTACCGCCACGATGCGGAAGAACCCGGTTTCCTGACGGCACGGGAAATGGCCGAGGACCGCGACCAGTCGCCGCGCAAGAACGCCAACGACGTGACCGAGCGCGCGATGAAGCACGCCAGCGTCCACCTCGACTGGCAGATCACGCCTGACGCCTTCCTCAGCAACAAGGTCTATTTCAACGACTACCAGGACGACCGTCGCGTCACCTTTACCAGCAACCCGGCCGGCACGGCGCCGCGCCAGCGCCGGCTGTGGGACGAGGAGCAGGTCGGCCTGCTGAGCATGCTGACCCTGCGCCTGGACGAGCGCGCCACCATCGAAACCGGCGTCAACACCGAGCGCCAGGACAACCGCTACGGCCGCCTGCGCTACACCTACGCTATCCCGAGCGATTTCACGACGCCGGCGCAGATCCAGAACGACGACCGCTACTACCTGAACAATGTCGGCGCCTATGCCCAGGCCATCCTGAAAGTCGGCGACACCCTGAAGATCGTACCGGGCTTGCGTGTGGACCGCTTCACCGGACACATGCCGCTGAAGGATGGGAGCGCGCTCCGCCTGCAGGAGTCCGGCTGGATCAAACAGCCGAAGTTCAGCATGGTCTACAGCCCTTTGTCGAACCTCAGCGTATACGGCAACTGGGGCCGCACCTTCCAGGTGCTGACCGGTTCGGGCGCACCGGCCTACCTGGCACCGGGACAGGCACGCTTCGCACCGTCGATCAATACCGGCAAGGAAGTCGGCGTCAAGTTCAAGCCCGCCGTTCAGACCGAACTGCGCCTCGCGGCCTGGCGCCAGGATGCCACCGACGAAGTAGCCAACATGCCGGCGACCGGCACCACGGTCGGCCTGGGCGAGACGCGCAGGGAAGGGGTCGACTTGCAGGTTTCAAGCAAGCCGACCGACAGACTCGACCTGTGGTTCTCGCATTCGCTGCAAAAGGCCGAAGTGATGCGCGCCTTCACCGCCGAGGGCGTATCGCTGGCGGGGAAGGAAGTGTTCGCCACGCCGCGCACGATCACGAACGCAGGCGCCGAATACCGCGTATCAAGCAAGTGGCGCGCCGGTCTGCAGGGGCGGGCGCAGGGCAGCTATTTCATCGACAACCTGAATGCGCAAGGCAAGTTCGGCGGCTTCGTGCTGTTCGATGCCAACCTGCGCTACACGATTTCCGAGCGCGCCAGCATCGACTTCCAGGTTAAGAACCTGGCCGACCGCCGCCATG
>DAMABW010000420.1:0-4356 GCA_031999925.1 Massilia sp.
GCACGAAGAGACTTGAGGCCTTGTATGTGGCACGTTGCCACTGGCAATCTCTGAATTCTCATCCTTTCTGTCACTCACGGAGTGTCCATGCACTACTCATTTACTGAGAAGAAACGCATTCGCAAGTCGTTCGCGAAGCGCGCCAACGTTCACAACGTTCCATATCTTCTGGCTACCCAGCTCGAATCCTACGAGAACTTCCTGCAAGCAGACGGCGTGCCGTCGGCACGCAAGAACGAAGGCCTGCAATCGGCTTTCAGCTCGATCTTCCCGATCGTGTCGCACAACGGCTTTGCCCGCCTCGAATTCCTGTCCTACGTGCTGGGCGACCCCGCGTTCGACGTCAAGGAATGCCAGCAACGTGGCCTGACCTTCGCTTCTCCGCTGCGCGCCAAGGTGCGCCTGGTGATCCTGGACAAGGAATCGCCGACCAAGCCGGTCGTCAAGGAAATGAAAGAGCAGGAAGTGTACATGGGCGAACTGCCGCTCATGACCGCCAACGGTTCCTTCGTCATCAACGGCACCGAGCGCGTCATCGTCTCGCAGCTGCACCGTTCGCCGGGCGTGTTCTTCGAACACGACCGCGGCAAGACGCACTCGTCGGGCAAGCTGCTGTTCTCGGCCCGCATCATTCCTTACCGCGGCTCGTGGCTGGACTTCGAGTTCGATCCGAAAGACATTCTGTTCTTCCGCGTCGACCGTCGCCGCAAGATGCCGGTAACGATCCTGCTGAAGGCCATTGGCATGACGCCGGAACAGATCCTGGCGAACTTCTTCGTCTTCGACAATTTCACCCTCCGCAATGAAGGCGGCGAGCTGGAGTTCGTGTCCGAACGCCTGCGCGGCGAAGTCGCGCGCTTCGACATCGTCGATCCGAAGTCGGGCAAGACCATCGTCACCAAGGACAAGCGCATCAACGCCAAGCACGTGCGCGACATCGAAGCGGCCGGCATCAAGGCCATCTCGGTACCGGAAGACTACCTGGTCGGCCGGGTGCTGGCCCGCAACATCGTCGACGCCGACACCGGCGAGATCATCGCGTCCGCCAACGACGAGCTGACCGACGAACTGCTGGGTAAACTCCGCGACGCCAACGTCGACAGCGTGCAGACCCTGTACACCAACGACCTGGACCAGGGCGCCTACATCTCGCAGACCCTGCGCACCGACGACACCGCCGACCAGATGGCCGCGCGCGTGGCGATCTACCGCATGATGCGTCCTGGCGAACCGCCGACCGAAGAATCGGTCGAAGCCCTGTTCAACGGCCTGTTCTACAGCGCCGAGCGTTACGACCTGTCGGCTGTCGGCCGCATGAAGTTCAACCGCCGTATCGGCCGTGACGAACTGACCGGCAACATGACCCTGTCGAACGACGACATCCTGGCCGTGATCAAGATCCTGGTCGAGCTGCGCAATGGCCGCGGCGAAGTCGACGACATCGATCACCTGGGTAACCGTCGCGTGCGTTGCGTCGGCGAACTGGCCGAAAACCAGTTCCGCGCCGGCCTGGTGCGTGTGGAACGTGCAGTCAAGGAACGCCTCGGCCAGGCCGAAGCGGACAACCTGATGCCGCACGACCTGATCAACAGCAAGCCGATCTCGGCCGCGATCCGTGAATTCTTTGGTTCGTCGCAGCTGTCGCAGTTCATGGACCAGACCAACCCGCTGTCGGAAATCACGCACAAGCGCCGTGTTTCCGCCCTCGGCCCTGGCGGCCTGACCCGCGAACGCGCCGGCTTCGAGGTGCGCGACGTGCACCCGACCCACTACGGCCGCGTCTGCCCGATCGAAACGCCTGAAGGCCCGAACATCGGCCTGATCAACTCGCTGGCCCTGTACGCCCGCCTGAACGAATACGGCTTCCTGGAAACCCCGTACCGCAAGGTCGAAGGTTCGAAAGTCACCGACAAGATCGATTACCTGTCGGCGATCGAAGAAGGCCGCTACATCATTGCCCAGGCAAACGCGAAGATCAACGAAGAAGGCCAACTGGTCGACGAACTGGTCTCGGCACGTGAAGCCGGCGAAACCATCCTGGTCTCGCCGGAACGCATCCAGTACATGGACGTGGCTCCTGGCCAGATCGTCTCGGTTGCAGCCTCGCTGATTCCGTTCCTCGAGCACGATGACGCGAACCGTGCACTGATGGGCGCCAACATGCAGCGCCAGGCCGTGCCTTGCCTGCGTCCGGAGAAAGCCGTCGTCGGTACCGGTATCGAACGCACCGTGGCGGTCGACTCGGGCACCACTGTGCAAGCCGTCCGCGGCGGCGTGGTGGACTACATCGATGCGGGCCGTGTGGTGATTCGCGTCAACGACGACGAGGCGCAAGCCGGCGAAGTCGGTGTCGACATCTACAACCTGATCAAGTACACCCGTTCGAACCAGAACACCAACATCAACCAGCGTCCGATCGTGCAGGTTGGCGACCGCGTTGCCCGTGGCGACGTGATTGCCGACGGCGCATCGACCGACCTGGGCGAGCTGGCACTGGGCCAGAACATGCTGGTGGCCTTCATGCCGTGGAACGGCCTGAACTTCGAAGACTCGATCCTGATCTCGGAAAACGTGGTCAAGGACGACCGCTACACCTCGATCCACATCGAGGAACTGTCGGTGGTCGCCCGCGACACCAAGCTGGGCCCGGAAGAAATCACCCGCGACATCTCGAACCTGGCCGAGAACCAGCTGGCTCGCCTGGATGAATCCGGCATCGTCTACATCGGCGCGGAAGTCACCGCCGGCGACGTGCTGGTCGGTAAGGTCACCCCGAAAGGCGAGACCCAGCTGACTCCGGAAGAGAAGCTGCTGCGCGCGATCTTCGGCGAAAAAGCCTCGGACGTGAAAGACACCTCGCTGCGCGTGCCTTCGGGCATGGTCGGCACCGTGATCGACGTGCAAGTCTTCACCCGCGAAGGCATCCAGCGCGACAAGCGCGCCCAGCAGATCATCGACGACGAGCTGAAGCGTTTCCGCCTGGACCTGAACGACCAGATGCGTATCGTGGAGGGCGACGCCTTCCAGCGTCTGGAGCGTATGCTGGTTGGTAAAGTCGTGAATGGCGGTCCGAAGAAGCTGGCCAAGGGCGCGGCGATCACCTCGGAATACCTGGCCGACCTGGACAAGTTCCACTGGTTCGACATCCGTCCGGCCGACGACGAGACCGCCAACGCACTGGAAGCGATCAAGGAGTCGATCAACGAGAAGCGCCACCAGTACGACCTGGCCTTCGAGGAAAAGCGCAAGAAGCTGACCCAAGGCGACGAACTGCAGCCTGGCGTGCAGAAGATGGTCAAGGTCTACCTGGCCGTCAAGCGCCGCCTGCAGTCGGGCGACAAGATGGCGGGCCGCCACGGTAACAAGGGTGTGGTCTCGCGTATCGTGCCGGTCGAAGACATGCCGTTCATGGCCGATGGTCGTCCTGCGGACGTCGTGCTGAACCCGCTGGGCGTTCCGTCGCGTATGAACGTCGGTCAGATCCTGGAAACCCACCTCGGTTGGGCGGCCAAGGGCCTGGGCTGGCGCATCGGCGAAATGCTGGCCGCGCAAGCGAAGGCGCAAGACCTGCGTACCTTCCTGGGCAAGATTTACAACGAAACCGGCCGCAAGGAAGACTTGGACAACTTCAGCGATGAAGAAATCCTGAGCCTGGCGCACAACCTCAAGAACGGCGTGCCGTTCGCGACCCCGGTGTTCGACGGCGCCCACGAGGAAGACATCCGCCGCATGCTGGACCTGGCGTTCCCGGACGACATCGCTGCCCACCTGGGCATGACGCCGTCGAAGAACCAGGTCACGATGCACGACGGCCGCACCGGCGAAGCGTTCGAGCGCAAGGTCACCGTCGGCTTCATGCACATGCTGAAGCTGCACCACTTGGTCGACGACAAGATGCACGCCCGTTCGACCGGTCCGTACTCGCTGGTGACGCAGCAGCCGCTGGGCGGTAAAGCCCAGTTCGGTGGCCAGCGCTTCGGTGAGATGGAGGTGTGGGCACTGGAAGCCTACGGCGCGTCGTACGTGCTGCAGGAAATGCTGACTGTGAAGTCGGATGACGTGAATGGCCGTACCAAGGTGTACGAGAACCTGGTCAAGGGTGACCACGTGATCGACGCCGGCATGCCTGAATCGTTCAACGTGCTGGTCAAGGAAATCCGCTCGCTGGGTATCGATATCGACCTCGAGCGTAACTAAGAAGCAGACGATAGGGAAAATAAAGCTTGCTTTATGAACGAGAGTCCCCAAATGCTCTCGTTCCCCTTTCAAAATGCCGCTTGGTTTGAGACGCGCTGTAGTCAGCGCGTTTCGCATTGAAATTTAGTCACCTCTGGAGTGATACATGAAAGCACTGCT
>DAMABW010000421.1:0-4315 GCA_031999925.1 Massilia sp.
TTCGCCGACCGCGTCATGCTCGGCTTCGGCATCGGCACCCAGCTCACCAACGACACGCCGTACAAGGCGCTGAACATCGTCATGAAGCTGGTGCGCTGCAATGGCCAGCCGGTGGCCAAGCTGTCCGATACGCCGGGTAAATCGCAGTGCACCGACGAGACCTTCCTCGCTTACCTGCGCCAGGTGTTCAACCATCCGGAGCAGCGTGGAGGCCAGCCATGAAGCGCGGGATGGCAAAACTCGGTCTCGTCTGCGCCGCGCTGCTGGCGTTGCCGGCCGCATCGTCTTTCGCCGCCGACGACCTGGCCGGCAGCATCGAGGGCGTCTATAAGCGCCGCTTCATGAACACGATCAACGCCGGCGCCGACCGCCCGGCCGAGCGCTACCTGGCCGAGGACGTGGTCGAGATCGTACGCCAGGATGCCGACCACCTGTACCTGCGCGCCTACCTCGAATTCGCCAACGGCCATACCTGCAGCGTCTGGGGCATCGCCGGGCGCGAGGGCGAGGACTTCGTCTACCGCCAGCAGAGCATGCCGGCCGGGGGCGAAGCGCCGTGCAGCCTGAAGGTGAGCGTCCAGCCGGGCAAGATCGTGCTCGACGACCGCGATGCCGCCGGCCTGGCCACCTGCCGCGCCAAGTGCGGCGCGCGCGGCACCCTGAGCGGCTATACCATCGAGCGCAAGGCGCGCCGGCCGATCCGCTACATGAACCGCTTGCAGGAGTCGCGCCAGTACCGCGAGGCGGTGAGCGAGTTCCAGGGGATGCAGCCGCCGCGCAGCTAGAGCGCGACGCCAGCGACGCTGATCGAAGCGTCATCACGCGGTCACAAATCAAGCTTAAGCTGCGCTGCCCGCCATGGTGGTCGACAGGCCAGCGGGTACAACGCCCGCTGCCCCTAGACCGCGCATGAAGATACCAGCCGCTCCCAGTCCGTCCCGCACCAACACCATCCTGGCCATCGTCTGGCCCGTCCTCGCCGTCCTCTGCGCCGCCGCCCTCTGGGCCGCGACCATCCTGCGCGCCGACGGCGACGCCGAGCGCGCGCGCCTGCTGCTGCTGAAGGAAGCCGATACCTACGCCCAGGCCTACGAGCAGTACGTCACGCGCTCGATCGCGCAGATGGACCAGATCACCATGCAGCTCAAGCACAGCTGGGAACATGGCCAGCGCCAGACCCTGCTGGA
Source organism: Massilia sp. (assembly GCA_031999925.1). GTDB lineage: Bacteria > Pseudomonadota > Gammaproteobacteria > Burkholderiales > Burkholderiaceae_D > Telluria. Next base: position 1,188 of record DAMABW010000421.1, read on the forward strand.
AGACATGCGCGCCGACGGCATGTTCACCGACCACGCCTTTGTCTCGGTCGGCATCGTCGGCGCCAACGGCAAGGTGCGCTCGAGTACGCGCCGCAACGGCCTGCCCGAAGACCTGCTCGACGCCGCCTACTTCACCCGGCACAAGAACAGCAATTCGAGCGCGCTGCGGGTCGACATCGCCCCCGCCGGCTTCGACGCCACGCGCGAAGTGGTGCTGTTCACGCGCCGCCTCGATCGCGCCGACGAGGAATTCGACGGCATCGTGGTGATGGCGGTCGATGCCGCCTATTTCACTTCCTTCGTCGGCCAGTCGACCCTCGGCGCCGACGGCTTGCTGGCCATGGCCGACACCGACGGCCGTTTCTGGATCGAGCAGGCGGGCGACGAGACCGGCCGCCCCGGCGGCCCGCGCACCCTGAACAAGACCAGCCTGGGCACGCACCAGAACGGCCCGCGCCTGGTGGGCAATGAAGGCTTCGGCGACGGCGTGGCGCGCGCCATGGGTTGGCGCGATTCGGCCGTGTATCCGGTGGTGGCGATGGTGGCGCTGTCGCAGCGCGACGGCAGTGCCGCGGCCCAGGCCTACTGGGAAGAAAGCCGCGACCGCGCCGTGGCCGGCAGCGTGGCGCTGGCCCTGATGGCGGGCATGGCGAGCTTCCTGTCGCTGCGCGCAGCGGGCAGGGCGCGCGAGCACGAAGCGGTGCGCCTGGCTTACCGCACCGCCACCGAAAGCGCCAACGACGGCTTCTACATGGCCGCGCCGGTACGCGACCGCAAGGGCCAGATCGTCGACTTCCGCATCGTCGACTGCAACGAGCGCGGCGCCTCCTTCTACGGCATGACGCGGCGCGACCTGGTCGGGCGCGCGGTGTCGACCATGGACCGCGGCGTCTCCGGCGACGAGATCGTCGCGACCTACCGCACCGCCATGGCGACCGGCTTCTACGAGGAAGACCGGCGCATGCCGGCGGACACGCGCCTGGCATTCGCCTGGGGCCGGCGCCGCCTGGTGCGCGTGGGCGACGGCCTGGCCGTGACGCTGCAGGACATCAGCGAACGCAAGAAGTACGAAACCGAGATGGAGCGCCTGGCGAACGAGGATCCGCTGACCGGCCTGCGCAACCGCAGCTGGCTGCTGAACCACGTGCCGACCCTGCTCGATAGTGCCGCGCACGACGGCGGGCTGGCGCTGCTGTTCGTCGACCTCGACGAGTTCAAGCAGGTCAACGATACCCATGGCCACATCACCGGCGACGCCTTGCTGGTGGCGGCGGCGCGCCGCCTGGGCGCCTTGCTGCGGCCGGGCGACGAAGTGGTGCGCTTCGGCGGCGACGAATTCGTGGTCCTGATGCGTCCGGCGCGCGACCCCTTCCAGGTGGCCGCCGTGGCCGAGCGCATCGTGGCCGCCTTTGCGCGTCCGTTCGCGCTGGGCGAGGACTTGCAGGCCAGCGTCGGCGCCTCGATCGGCATCGCCATGTTCCCGCGCGACGGCCAGGACGCCGGCACCCTGATCCGCCACGCCGACATCGCCATGTACGCGGCCAAGCACGAGGGTAAATGCCAGCACCGCTTCTACGACGAGAAGCTGTCGGGCGGCATCCAGAAGCGTGCGCGCCTGAAGCAGGAGCTGCTCGAAGCGATCGCGCAGGAGCAGTTCGTGCTGCACTACCAGCCGCGCGTCGATCCGGTATCAAGCCATCTGCTCAGCATGGAAGCGCTGCTGCGCTGGCGCCATCCGGAGCACGGCATGGTGGCACCGGGCGAATTCATTCCGTTTGCCGAGGCCAGCGGCCTGATCGTGCCGATCGGCGACCTCGTCATCGATGCCGCCTGCGCCCAGTTGGCGGCCTGGGAACGCGAAGGCGCGCTGCTGGTGCCGGTGTCGATCAACGTCTCGGCGCGCCAGTTCGAGCGCGGCGGCGTGAAAGCCCGCATCGAGCAAGCCCTGGCGCGCCACGGCGTGCCGGCCGCGCTGCTGGAAGTGGAGATCACCGAGTCGGCCATGATGGGCGACCGCGACGAGATCCTGGCCGAGCTGGCGGCCCTGCGCGCGCTCGGCGTCAAGCTGCACATCGACGACTTCGGTACCGGTTACTCCTCGCTGTCGCAACTACGCACCCTGCGCATGGACGTGCTGAAGGTCGACCGCGCGTTCACGGCGGAACTCGACGGCGGCGGCGAAGGGCGGGTGTTCTTCGAAGCGATCGTGTCGATGGCGCATGCGCTGGGCATGGCGGTGGTGGCCGAGGGCGTGGAGACGGCGGACCAGTTGCAGGTGTTGCGCGAACTCGGCTGCAACGAGGTGCAGGGCTACTTCATTTCCCGTCCGCTCGCCGCCGAAGACCTGGCCGAACGCTACCTGGCGCTGCCGGCGCAGGCCTGCGCCTGATTCGTCCGTCCGGCCAGGGCTTTGCCCGATATACTTCGTTTACCACTTTTTGAAAGCCCCACCATGTTCGCAGCAGTGGACCTCGGATCGAACAGTTTTCGGCTGCACGTCGGCGAGCCGGCCGGCGGGGAAATGCGCATCTTGCGCAGTGCGCGCGACCCCGTGCGCCTGGCGGCCGGCTTGCAGCCCGACGGGCACCTGAACGACGCCGCCATCGGCATCGGCGTGCGCAGCCTGCAGGGCTTCGCCGCCGTCCTGGCCGAATACCGGCTCGATGCGGTGCGCGTGGTCGGCACCAACACGCTGCGGGTGGCGACGAATGCGGCGAGCGTGCTGAAACAGTTCGAAGCCGCCATCGGCCACCCGATCGAGATCATCTCGGGCGAGGAAGAAGGGCGCCTGATCTACATGGGCGTGGCGCGCGCGCTGGCCAGGCCGAACGAGGCGCGGCTGGTGATCGACATCGGCGGCGGCTCGACCGAAGTCATCGCCGGCCATGGCGACAGCATCGTGCAGGTAGAGTCCTTCAGCATCGGCACCCAGCCCCAGGCCGGGCGCTGGTTCGGCGACGGCCGCATCACGCGCGCCGCCTTCGGCGCCGCGGTGACCGAAGCGCGCGCCGTGTTCGAGGATGCGGCGCCCAACTACCACGGCCACACCGGTGGGCCGGCCTATGGCTCGTCGGGCACCATGCGCGCGATTGCCGACACGATTGCCAAGAGCGGGATCGGCGACGGCA
>DAMABW010000422.1:0-4286 GCA_031999925.1 Massilia sp.
AGGTGTGCGCTGCTCCCAAATATCCGATTCACGCCACCCATCCTTTTTGCCGTTCGGTGGACGCCAAACAATCTGACCGAGGCCAGCGAGCTTGTTTCTCTCATCCCGACGTCTGCCCAGCCGCGGCTTTTGCTTCGCCCGCAAGTTGGTACCCATAATGCCGGGAACAACAATCACCGGAATGACCGTATTTGCTGGCATGAGGCCCAAGCCGCGGATCGTGTATTCCGCGGATGACAAGACAGAACGCGCTTCCCAGCCTCCATGGGATAGAGGAATGAGAGGCGGTAAGGGTCTGGTGCTCTCTGCCATGATCAGCCCGTTGATGACTGTCTAGCTGACGCTGGGCAGCAGTTCGAAGCGGATTGGTCCCAGCGCGTCGCTCGGGACCAGGGAGGTGCGCCCTTGCTTGTCGCTCACGCCCTGTATCGTCCTGCCATCGCTCAGGTGAGCGATATATCCCTGGTCGGGAATCGGTTCCCGCGTTTGCAGGTTACGGAGCACAAGACGTTCGTCGGTACGCATTGCGGACTTCGCGAAGTCGAGCTTTGTCGGTGTGCCGCCCCCAGGCCCGGCATTGACAATACCGCTCGCCTTGAACGACTGTTCTCCGGTGCTTTGCTGGACGATCGTGCCGTTTGCCCAGTCTGTCTGCGTACCCTGTGAAACAATCCGGATGGCAGGCGCTTCGATATGAATCGCCTCGGCCGAAATCAGTGTGATGCGCCGCGACGATTTGACCTCCACGTCGCCTTGATGGGCCTCGACGTTCACGTTCCCACGCGCTGCGACGACCTTGATGCCGAACGCATGGGCAAAGGCGCTGATGCCGCGTGCCGCGCGCAAAAAGATATTCCGGCCGGCGGATGCCGCAACGTTGCCACCGCTGACAATATCGAACTCATGCTCGGACACGAGGGCAACGTGGTCCTGGCTGGCGAGGATCACGCCTGCCGGCGCCGAGACTGCGACCATCGGCGCGCCACCACCGGCCCCCTGCGCAACGTTCGACCCCTCGTCCCAGCGTCGCAGCCTGTCGGCGAGTGCCGCTAGACGTCCGGCGTCGGGTTCGTCGCCGGCATGCTGGGCCGCCAGCTTGGCGACTTCGTCGACGATGCTCTCCATCAGGCCGGCGAGACCGTTCAGGCCGGGCCGGGAAAGCTGTGCGCCTTCCGCCTTGGGCGCAGCTTCGGCAGTGAGCAGGATGCCTTCACGCCCCCGAATCGCAACCGAACGATCGCTGCGCAACTCCGCCCCCTCCCCGCGCGGCTGCGCCATCCCGTTCTCCTTCGGATGCGTCAGCCACCCCAGGTTCAACTGCGATGCGCCATGCTCGCTCGCCAGCTGCGCGCTGATCTCCCCCCGCGTATCGTCGAACCGCAGCTGGTTCCCGCGCTGCCCGCCGATCTCGCGGCTCTTCAGGCCGGACAAGTAACGATTCCCCGGCAACCCCCCATTCGCACTCAGCGCCGGCGGCTCGCCGTTCTGGTTGAACACCTGCGACAGGATCACCGGCCGGTCCGGGTCGCCGCCGAGGAAGGCCACCAGCACCTCGGTGCCGACGCGCGGCAGCGTCAGCGCCCCGAACTGCTGCTGGCTGCCCGGCCCGTTGCCGGCCCAGTTCGAGGCGACGCGCACCCAGGCCGAATCGGCCGCGCTGCCCGATGCGCCGGCGCCGTGCGCATGGTCGTGGTCGGTGGTGCGCATGCCGGGAAAGCGGATCTTCACCCGGCCCAGGCGGTCGCAATGCACTTCCTCGTTCTGCGGCCCCACCACCAGCGCGCTTTGCAGCTGCGGATGCGGCAGGTCGACGCGTGGATCGTAGGCCGGCACGACGGGCACGCCGCGCCGCACGGCGGTGAAGCGCACCTGCACCGCCGGGTCGTTGGCACCGCCGGGCAAGGCGCACCAGCCGTTCTGCGTTAGCAGCCGGTCGACCCGCGCCGACAGGTCGCCCGGCAGGTTGTTGCGCGCGCTGACCTGCAGTTCGGTGATGACGAACTGGCGCTCGCCGGCCGGATGCGTGTCGATCTCGGGATGGTCCTGCAAGGTGAAGTACTGGCCGGCGCAGAAGTCGCGCACGCTGCCTTCGCCATGAAAGCACTTGGCCTCGAATTCGTGGCGCTGCATGCGCAGCTGGCCGAGGCGCCAGTGGTCCTCGACGTCGTTGCCGGCGTGCGGCGTGTCGATCAGGTAGTCGTCGAGGCTGGCGGCCAGGCCGTTGCCGTGCCCGCCCTGGTCGAGACTGGCGCGCGCCGTGGTCGACATGAACTGCTGCGCGCCCGGGTTCTTGTAGTCCCAGCTGTGGCGGGTGGCGCTGCCCGGCTGCAGGGTGCGCGCCGCGCCCCAGGAGGTGATGGTGTCGCGTTCTTCGGTGGCGTCGTCGCGGTGGTAGCGCACGGTGCCGGCCGCATTCTCCGGCAGGTGATTGGCATCGGCGAACAGCACCAGCGTGTGAGCGGGGATGCGGTCGTGCAGCGGATCGACCGAGGTGCTGCGGCTGCGGCCCGGACGCACGGTCCAGGAGATGCCGCGCCGGCGCAGCAGGCGGCGCACGAAGGCGGCGTCGGATTCGTTGTACTGCATGGTCTGTTCGCGCGGCGGGTACAGGCGCATGTCGAACAGCGGGTCGAGTTCGTACTCGAAGGCGCCGGCCAGTACGACGTTCGCGTGACGCCATTCGTCGAACAGCACCTGCACGATCTCGAGTTCGTTCTGGTAGCGGAAGATGCGGCTGTTGACGCGCTTTTCCATCACCGAGAGCGCGTCGCGCAGCACCAGCTGGTAGGTGGCCAGGGCACCGTCGCTGTCGCCGGACCTGGCCTCGGTGACGATGCCGCAGATGCTGCGCAACTGGCCGCGGTCGGTGACGACCTGGAGCTCGGCAGGCAGCGCGATCAGTTCCTTGAGCGGCAGCGTCGGGTCGCTGGCGACGCAGGAGACGCGGTATTCGAGGCCGCCGCAAATGGCTTCGCTGCCCGTGAAGCGCTGGGGAAGCAGGATGTCGTCGGCAAGCTCCTCGGCATGGGCAAGGCGCAGGCGCAAGGCGCGGTGCGCGGTGCTCAGTGACTTCTCGTGCTGTAGCACGCGGAGGAACTCGCTCGCGCTGTCCAATTCCGTCTCCCTGGTTGAAAACGAAATGGTCGCACGAACCCGACAATACCCGATTGCTCTCGATCACGCGTATCCGGGGGTGTTGCAGCTGAACTAAACGAAGATGGCGTTGTCGCAGAACGCAGTGTGAATATTCACACTTGCTGCGCGCTCTAACTGACTAGCGCCCCAGTTCCGCCTGCAGAAAGGATGTCAGCGCCGCGCTCAGTCCCGGCGCCAGCGGCAGTGCCGGATCGCCATACGATGCCAGCTGGGTCGGGCCGGCCGGCACCAGCTTGAGCACGTGGTTCATGCCGTCGACGATCTCCAGCCGCGCCCGTGGATAGGCGGCCTTCAGGGCCTGCGCATCGTCCACGGCCACCTGGATATCGGTCGTGCCCTGCGCGATCAACACCGGGATCGCCAGCGCGGCGATGCGCTCGGCCGGCAGGTAGCGGAACTGCGACACCAGGTAGGGCTGCACGCTCGGGCGGTACAACGCCGCCAGCATGGGCGACACCTCGCCGGCCAGCTCGCCGCGTTCGAGTTTGCCGAGCACGCGTTCGCTTTCCTCGTTCAGCGCCGGCGGCAGCTTGCCGGCCAACTGGCGGCGCAGCACCGCTTGCAGCGGCGCCCCGGGTCCGGCAATCGACACAAAAGCGTCCGCGCCGGCTCGCTTCGCTGCGACCATGCCGATCAGCGAACCTTCGCTATGCCCGATCACCGCCACCTTGCCGAAGCGTGGATCGGCTTTCAGGCGCGCGATCCAGGCCGCCGCATCGTCGATATAGGTTTCGAAGCGCAGCGCCGATTCGCTCCCCATGGCCGCCGCGCTGGCGCCGATGCCACGCTTGTCGTAGCGGACCGAGGCGATGCCGCTCGACGCCAGCGTCTGCGCCAGCATGCGCAGGCTGTCGTTGCGGCCGGGGAGCATGTTCGAATTGCCGTCGCGGTCGGTGGGGCCGGAACCGGCGATGATCAGGGCGAGCGGTACCGGGCCTTTCGCCGCAGGAAGCAGCAGGCTGCCGGCCAGCTTGCCGGTCGGCGTGTCGAGCACGATGTCGACATCGCTCGCGGCCAGCGCCAGCACGGGCAGGAAGAACAGTATCGTGATCGACAGTATCCGCTTGAACATCATCTCCACCTCCCGCGACAACGATTTACGAAACCAGCAGCGCCTCCAGGCGTGGTAT
>DAMABW010000423.1:0-4276 GCA_031999925.1 Massilia sp.
CGCGAATACGAGCAGCCGCTGAATGCCGATAGCGCCTTCTGGACCGACGTGACCTATGGCGCGCGCCAGCGCCTGGCCAGCCGCGAGGAGTATGCGAACTACCTGGCGCAGCTGGCCAGCTATCCGCGTTACTTCGGCGAACAGCTCGACAACATGCGCGCCGGCCTGGCGCGCGGCTTCACGCCGCCGAAGGTGACGCTGGCCGGCCGCGACGCGTCGCTTGCTTCGGTGGTCGATGCCAGGCCCGAGGACACCGTGTTCTACACCCCGTTCAAGACCATGCCGTCCACGATTCCCGCCGCCGAGCAGGACGCATTGCGCGCCCAGGCGGTGGCGGCAATTCGAGGCCAGGTCCAGCCTTCGTACGCGCGCGTACTCGCCTTCATGCGCGACGAATACGTGCCGCGCGCGCGCGAAGTGCTGGCGGCCGAGCGCCTGCCCGACGGCAAGGCCTATTATCAGTCGAAGATCGTCGAGTACACCACTACCAGCCTCAGCGCCGACGAGATCCATACGATCGGCCTGGCCGAGATGGCGAAGATCCGCGCCGAGATGGCGGACACCATCCGCCAGACCGGCTTCACAGGCGACATCCCGGCCTTCTTGCAATTCCTGCGCAGCGATCCGCGCTTTTATGCGAAGACCCCGGAAGAACTGCTGATGCGCGCGGCCTGGGTGGCGAAGAAGTTCGACGCCAAGGCCGGCCAGTACTTCGGCTACCTGCCGCGCCAGCGCTTCGCCATCCTGCCGGTGCCGGACGACCAGGCGCCCTACTACACGGCCGGCCGCGGCGGCCCCGGCGTCTACCTGGTCAACACCTATAATTTGCCGGCGCGCGCGCTCTACAGCCTGCCGGCCCTGACCCTGCACGAATCGGCGCCGGGCCACGCCTTCCAGATGCCGGTGGCGATGGAGCAGAAAGGCTTGCCGCGCTTCCGCCGCGCCTACATCTCGGCCTTCGGCGAAGGCTGGGCCCTGTACACCGAGCGCCTCGGTACCGAGATGGGCATCTACGAGACGCCGTACGAGGTCTTCGGCATGCTGAGCTACCAGGCCTGGCGCGCCTCGCGCCTGGTGGTCGATACCGGCATCCATGCCAAGGGCTGGACGCGCGAACAGGCGCAGGCCTACCTGCGCGAGAACACGGCGCTGTCGGAGCACGAGATCACGACCGAGGTGGATCGCTACATCTCCTGGCCGGGACAGGCGCTGTCCTACTACCTGGGGCAGATGGCGATCATGGAGGCCCGCGCCAGGGCGGAAAAGGCGCTGGGCGAGAAGTTCGATATCCGGAACTTCCACGACACCGTGCTGCAGCTGGGATCGGTGCCGCTGCCGGTGCTGAAGGAGCGGATCGACCGCTTCATTGCGGAAGGTGGGAAGAGCCCTTACCCGGCAGGGTAAGGGCGCGTAGGGTGGGCACCCCGTGCCCACGCGGAACGATGCGTCAAGTTAGCAGAGCAAAAGCGTCACGTTAGCTCCGTAGGGTGGGTACTCGTACCCACCGCTTTCTGTTCGCGATATCAACTCCGTACGGTGGGTACGAGTACCCACCGTACCACGTCATTCGAAGACCTTCAGCTTCAGCTGCAGCGAAATCCCGCCATACAGGCGGTCCTTGTAGCTCGGGATGATGCCGATGTTGACGCCCACGCGCTGGTAGTCGTAGGTCAGCGTGGGGATGATGGCGGGGAACCAGCCGCCGCTGCGCATCTTCGGGTAGCCGTCGAAGGCGGCCAGCGCCGCGCCGACGCGTACCGGGCCGACCGCATACGGCTGCCAGATCACGCCGGCATAGTTCGACCATTCGCGGTCGCTGTTGTAGAAGCGCCCGCCGACGGCGGCCATCGTGCCGGAAAAACGGTACTCGGCGCCAAGGCCCTTGTTGTTGCCGTTCAGGCCCTTGCCGCTGTCGAAGTGGCCGGTCCAGAAGCCGGAGTCGATCCAGACTTCACGCTTCGGCTCGGCCTCGATCCTGGTGAAGAAATCGTCGGCCTGGGCCAGGGGTGCCGCCAGCGCCAGCAGCAAGGGAAGTGTCTTGAAAACCTTGGGATTCAATCGTCCGCTCCAGGATCGAGGTCGGGGAACATCACTTCGGTGAAGCCGAAGCGCGAAAAATCCCGGATCCGCATCGGATACAGGATGCCGAGCAGGTGGTCGACTTCGTGCTGCACCACGCGCGCATGGAAGCCATCGACTTCGCGCCGGATCGGGTTGCCGTACTGGTCTACGCCCTCGTAGCGCAGGCGGGTGTAGCGCGGCACGCTGCCGCGCAGGCCCGGCACCGACAGGCAGCCTTCGAAGCCCTCTTCCATTTCCTCGCCAAGCGGGGTCAGCACGGGGTTCAGCAGCACCGTTTCCGGCACCTGCGGCGCGTCGGGATAGCGTGGGTTGTGGGTGAAGCCGAAGATCACCAGCTGCAAATTGACGCCGATCTGCGGCGCGGCCAGGCCGGCGCCGTTTGCCGCATGCATGGTGTCGAACATGTCGGCGATCAGGGCTTCCAGTTCGGGCGTGCCGAATGCACGCACGGGTTCGGCCACGCGCAGCAGGCGCGGGTCGCCCATCTTCAGGATCTCATGGACGGCCATGGCCGCTCTCCTTGGATAACTGCGCCAAAAATTCCCCGAAGCCGGCCGCGGTCTCCGGGTGCTTCAGGCCGATGGCGGCGGTGGCTTGCAGGTAGCCGAGCTTGGAGCCGCAATCGTAGCGTTGGCCGGCGTAGCGGTAGGCCAGCACGCGTTCGGCGTTCATCAGCGCGGCGATGCCGTCGGTCAACTGGATTTCGCCGCCGCTGCCCGCCCCCAGGTGTCGCAGGTGGTCGAAGATCGCACCGCTCAGCACATAGCGCCCGACCACGGCCAGCGTCGACGGCGCCTCCTCCGGCTTCGGCTTCTCGACGATGCTTGAGACCAGTTCGAGGTTGCTGCGATAGGGCGCGGCGCTGACGATGCCGTACTGGCGCGTGTTCGCGCGCGGCACGTCCTGCACCGCCAGCAGGCTGCACTTCTCGTATTCGTAGAGCTCCGTCATCTGGGCCAGTACCGGCTTGCCGCCGCCGGCATCCATGAAGTCGTCGGCCAGCAGCACGGCGAACGGCTCGTTGCCGACCACCGGCCGCGCGCACAGCACCGCGTGGCCCAGGCCCAGCGGCGCCGACTGGCGGATGTAGATGCAGGTGACGTTCTTCGGAATCACCTTGCGCAGCACCTCGAGCAGCTCGTGCTTGTTGTGCGCCTCGAGCTCGGATTCGAGTTCGTAGGCCTTGTCGAAATGGTCTTCGATGGCGCGCTTGTTGCGGCCGGTGATGAACACCATCTCGGTAATGCCGGCCGCCACCGCCTCTTCCACCGCGTACTGGATCAGCGGCTTGTCGACGATCGGCAGCATCTCCTTCGGCTGGGCCTTGGTGGCGGGCAGGAAGCGGCTGCCGAGGCCGGCCACGGGGAAGACTGCCTTGCGGATCTGCGAAATACGCTGCGTCATGCTGTGCTTCCTCTGTCTCGTTTAGTTACCCAGCAGCGCCAGCAGGCCTGCTTCGTCCAGCACCGTCACACCGAGGGCCTCGGCCTTTTCCAGCTTGCTGCCGGCTTCGGCGCCCGCCACCACGTACGAGGTCTTCTTCGACACCGAACCCGAGACCTTGCCGCCGGCCGCTTCGATCAGGGCGCCGGCCGCGTCGCGCGACATGGTCGGCAGCGTCCCGGTCAGGACGAAGGTCTTGCCGACCAGGGCCCCTTGTGGCGCCTCGGCTTCCTCGGGCAGGGAGTCCAGCAGCTCGCGCCGCAACGCCGACAGATTCATCAGCGCCTCGCGGTTGGCGTCCACCGCCATCCACGACTCCAGCGAGGTCACCAGCGCTTCCGGCAGGCCGAACACGCCGAACACCTTCAGGAAAGCCAGGTCTTCCAGCGTGCGGCCCTCTAACAGCTGGCGCGCGCGCGGTTCGGTCAGTTTCGGGATGCCGAGGGCGGCCAGCAGCGCCACCTCGTCCAGGCGTTCGCGCAGCGCCGCCTTCGGCGCGTGCTCGCCCTGCGGCGCCACGCCGGTGGCCAGCAGCGCGTTCAGCGCGATCTGGTTCTTTTCCTCGGCAAAGAAGTCGGCAATCGACTCGGCCACGGTGCCGCCGATGTCGGGCAGCACGCGCAGCAGGGCCGCGGGCGCACGGCGTACCAGGGCCAGGGAACCGAGCCAGTCGGCCAGGGTCTTGGCCGTGGATTCGCCGACGTGGCGGATGCCGAGCGCGAACAGCAGGCGCTCCAGGGGCGGGTGCTTG
>DAMABW010000424.1:0-4271 GCA_031999925.1 Massilia sp.
GCCTGGAGCGCTTCGGCGTCAAGAACCGCCTGGCCTCGTTCGTCCTGCCGATCGGCTACTCGTTCAACCTCGACGGCTCGATGATGTACTGCACCTTTGCCGCCGTGTTCATCGCCCAGGCCTACGGCATCGAGATTCCGCTGTCGACCCAGATCATGATGATGCTGGTGCTGATGCTCACCTCGAAAGGCATGGCCGGCGTGCCGCGCGCCTCGCTGGTGGTGATCGCCGCGACCCTGGCCCAGTTCAACATCCCGGAAGCCGGCCTGCTGCTCCTGCTGGGCATCGACCACTTCCTCGACATGGCGCGTTCGGCCACCAACGTGATCGGCAACGGCATTGCCACCGCCGTGGTGGCGAAATGGGAGGGCGACCTGGAGACACCGGCGCCGCACAAGGACGTCGCCACATCGCCGCTGCGCTGACCGCGCAACAGGAGACACCGGGGCCTTCCAGCGATGGAAGGCCTTTTTTTCATAAGAAGAGAAAGAGGAGAACACATGAAACAGCTGGTCGCGGCAGGTTTGCTGCTTTCCCTGAACGGCGCGCATGCCGCCACCCAGACGGTCGACTGCGGCCGCCTGCTCGACGTGAAGAGCGGCACCTGGCGCGAGCGCGTGAGCATCGTGATCGAGGACGGGACCGTGAAGTCCGTCGGCCCGATGACGCCGGGTTCGGGTCACATCGATTTGTCGAACAAGTCCTGCCTGCCGGGCCTGATCGACATGCACGTTCACCTCACCAGCGAAACCCAGCCCGTGGTCGATTCCTACCGCGACCGCCTGACCGCCGACCCGGCCGACCTGGCCTACCGCTCGGTCAAGTATGCCGAGCGCACCCTGATGGCCGGCTTCACCACCGTGCGCGACCTGGGCGCCGAGCAGGCCCTGAACGTGTCGCTGAAACGCGCGATCGCGAATGGCGCGATTCCCGGCCCGCGCATGTTCACGGCCGGTAAATCGATCGCCACCGCAGGCGGCCATGCCGACCCGACCAACAACCTCTCGCACTTCCTCAGCCACGCGATCGGCACACCGGGTCCGGCGGAGGGCGTGATCAACAGCCCCGACGAAGGGCGCCAGGCCGTGCGCGAGCGCTACAAGGAAGGCGCGGACCTGATCAAGATCACCGCCACCGGCGGCGTGCTGAGCCAGGCCGCCAGCGGCCAGAACTCGCAGTACACCGAGGACGAACTGAAGGCCATCGTCAGCACGGCGAAGGACTATGGCTTTCGCGTGGCGGCCCACGCCCACGGCGCCGAAGGCCTGAAGCGCGCCCTGCGCGCCGGCGTCGACTCGATCGAGCACGGCACGCTGATGGACGACGACAGTGTGGCCCTGTTCAAGAAGACCGGCGGCTGGTACGTGCCGACCATCTCGGCCGGCCGTTACGTGGCCGACAAGGCGAAAGACCCGAACTATTATTCGGCCCTGGTGCGCCCCAAGGCCGCCGCCATCGGCCCGCAGCTGCAGGCGACCTTTGCCCGCGCCTACAAAGCCGGCGTGAAGATCGCCTTCGGCACCGACGCCGGAGTGTTCCCGCACGGCGAGAACGCCAAGGAATTCGGCTACATGGTGGAAGCCGGCATGACGCCGATCGACGCCATTCGCGCCGCGACCATCCATGCCGCCACCCTGCTCGACCAGCCGAAACGCCTTGGCATGCTGGAGCCGGGCTTCGCGGGCGACATCGTGGCCGTCGAGGGCGACCCGCTGCGCGACATCAAGCTGCTCGAGCAGGTGAAGTTTGTGATGAAAGAAGGCGTCGTCTACAAGAACCTGTAATCGGGTTTGCGGCGCCAGGTTTTTTAAGGAGAAGTGCCATGCTGTTCCAACGTTATTCCCGTTCGGCCGCCGCGCTGTTCGGCTTCCTGTTCTGTGTCGCCCTGGCGGCCCAGGCGCAAACCCAGCCGGCTGCCAATCTGCCGAACGTGACCATCCTCGCCACCGGCGGCACCATCGCCGGCACCGGCGCCACCAGCACCACCACCGTCGGCTACACCGCGGCGACGGTGGGCGTAGGGGCGCTGATCCAGGCCGTGCCCGAGATCGCCAAGGTGGCGAACGTCACCGGCGAACAGGTGTTCCAGATCGCCAGCGAGAACATGGGCAACGAGCACTGGCTGGCGCTGGCCAAGCGCGTGAACGTGTTGCTGGCCCAGCCGAACGTGGACGGCATCGTCATCACCCACGGCACGGATACGCTGGAAGAGACGGCTTATTTCCTGAACCTGGTCGTCAAGAGCAAGAAGCCGGTGGTCGTGGTCGGCTCGATGCGTCCGTCGACGGCGCTGTCGGCGGATGGGCCGATCAACCTGTACAACGCGGTGGTCCTGGCCGGGTCGCAGGAGGCGGTCGGACGCGGTGTGCTGGTGGCGCTGAACGACCAGATCCAGTCGGCGCGCGACGTCACCAAGACGAATACCACCACGGCCGATACCTTCAAGGCGACGGAGCTGGGCATGCTGGGTTATATCCAGGGCGGCAAGCCCTACTTCTACCGTTCGCCGACGCGCAAGCACACGGTGGAGACCGAGTTCGATGTGAGCAGTTTGTCGGTGCTGCCGCAGGTGGAGATCGCGTATGCGCATGCGAACGTGGGTCCGGTGGCGGTCGAGGCGCTGGTGGCCTCGGGCGCCAAGGGGCTGGTGCATGCGGGCGTGGGCAATGGCTCGCTGCCGGCCAAGGTGCGGCCTGCGCTGTCGGCTGCGCGCAAGAAGGGGGTGATTATCGTGCGTTCGAGCCGGGTGGGCCAGGGTATCGTGGCGAGGAATGGCGAGGCGAATGACGATGCGCTGGACTTCGTGGCGGGGGATAACCTGTCGCCGCAGAAGGCGCGCATCTTGTTGATGCTGGCGTTGACCAAGACCACGAATACGAAGGACATCCAGAAGATGTTCGGGACGTATTGAAGGCGGTATGCAGGCGGTAGCGGGGCTGTTGCCTGCCCTGTTAATGGTGGGTTGAATCCGCGTGGGCTCGAGAGCCTAGCGCGGCCCGGCCCACCCTACGGTCACCGTTATTGGCGAGTTCATACATGAACCATCACCGTTGACGGCGAGATCATACGAAACGCGGATACGGAACGTCTCCCGTACGGTGGGGTCATTGATGCCGGGGGCATCAATGACGTGCCCACGCGGATCAAACCGACCACGAACGCTTCACGCAACAGCGCCACGTCCCCCCGCACGGGACACGACCAATCTCACTCCTCCTGCTGCAACTCCAACGGCGGCGACGCCAACTCCTCATCCGGCCGCGCCAGCTGGCGCTCCCACATCTGCGCATACAAACCGCGCGCCGCCAGCAAACTGCCGTGCGTGCCGCGCTCCACGATCTTCCCATGATCGAGCACGATGATCTGCTGCGCATCCGCGATCGTCGACAGCCTGTGCGCAATCACCAGCGTGGTGCGGTTCTTCGCAATCTCCTTCAACTGCCCCTGGATCGCCTGCTCCGACTTCGAATCCAGCGCCGACGTCGCCTCGTCGAAAATCAGGATCGCCGGGTTTTTCAGCAAGGTACGCGCAATCGCCACCCGCTGCTTCTCGCCGCCCGACAGTTTCAAGCCTCGCTCCCCGACCATGGTGGCATACCCATCCGGCAAACTCTCGATGAACTCGTGGATCGACGCCGCCCTGGCCGCCGCCACGATGTCCGCATGGCTGGCCCCCGGCCGTCCATACGCGATGTTGTATTCGATGGTGTCGTTGAACAGCACCGTATCCTGCGGCACGATCCCGATCGACGAACGCAGCGATTGCTGGGTCACATTCCGGATATCCTGCCCATCGATGCTGATCGACCCCTTGTTCACGTCATAGAAGCGGAACAGCAGCCGCGACAGGGTCGACTTGCCCGAGCCGCTGTGCCCGACCACCGCCGTGGTGGTCCCGGCCGGAATCGTAAAATCCACATCGAACAGGATCTGCCGCTTCGATTCGTAGCTGAACTCCACATGCGAGAACGCCACGTGCGCGCCCTTCGTCACCAGTGGCTGGCTCGATGGCGCATCCGCCACCTCACGGTTCTGGTCCAGCAGGCCGAACAAGCGTTCCATGTCCGCCAGCGCCTGCTTGATCTCGCGGTAGATCACACCCAGGAAGTTCAGCGGAATGTACAACTGGATCATGAACGAGTTCACCAGCACCAGGTCGCCCAGCGACATGGTCCCGGCGATCACGCCTTCGGTGGCGCGCCACAAAATCAGCGTGACGGCGGTGGCGATGATCAGCGACTGCCCGGTGTTCAGCACCGACAACGAGGTCT
>DAMABW010000425.1:0-4269 GCA_031999925.1 Massilia sp.
AGGTTGAAGATCTCGCGCGATTGCGAACCGGCGTCGCGGATGCCGTCGACATAGGTGTCGGTCTGGGCGTTGTAGCCGCGGATGAAGACGTTGTCGCCGACCGGGTTGCCGCCCTCGCCGGCGCCGATGGTGATGCCGGGCACGGTGCGCAGTGCATCGGCCAGCGACACGGCGGCGGTTTGCGCGATCACTTCCTGGCCGATGACGGTCACCGACTTCGGCGTGTCCAGCAGCGGCGCGGTGAACTTGTCGGAGCTCGAGGCGACCGGGGCCTGGACGTCGCGGCGGTTGACGCCGGTGACTTCGACGACCGGCACGGCCTGGTCGACGTTATCGATGCCGGTGTCGGCGGCGTGGGCCGCCGGCACGCCCAGCGTGGCCAGCACGGCCAGGGCGGAACCGGTGACGATGGGCGCGTTGCGAAGGTGCTTGCGGCTGCGGATGAAAGGGGTGGTGTTCTGGCTTGCTGGCGCTGCGTTCGTGTTCATGTTGTCGAGTCGTTTTTGTTATCGGGTATGTCGTCGCTGGACGCGAGTCATACGTAAATATAATGAGAACGATTCGCATTATGATTTTTATTGTGATACTTGGCAAGGCGAGAGCGCGATCACCCGTATTTCTACGGTAGCCAAGCGAGGGCGGCGTGCGCTTTTCGCCACAACTGTTGAGATAGAGCGCTGGCACGCTACGCTTGGCGGCGCCGAACCGTTGTGTTCATGGCATGTGGCCGAATCAACTACAATACCGGAGATATGGGTTTATCATGACCCCTTGGACTGTTGATCCTCGCCCCGAACTTTAGCCATTCACAAAGAGACTCCCTAGCGCCATGCGTCGTCCTTCCAAAGATTCATCCCACAAACTCTCCGCAGAAAGCCAGCGTCTCTCCAGCATTGCCCAGGCCATCGTGCAGTCCGCCAGCCGCGTCGAAGAACGGGCATGGGAAAAGCAACTGGATACGCAACTGCAAAAACTGCTCAAGACCAATCACCAGGACAGCATCGACGCCGCACTCAACGCCTTGTTCAAGGAAGAACTCGCCGCCTACGACGTGCTGATGGATGGCGTCGAAGCGGTCAGCGAATCGTCGACGATGGTCGAACAGCAGGATGGCGCCGAGGTCACCTGGCAGGCTCTGCTCGTGGCCGCCCCGATCCTGGCCTGGACCCGCTTTTCCATCGGCTCGGGCACGATCCCGCCGGAACTGCTGAACACCCTGCAGGCGCACTTCTCGGCCCACCTGCTGGCCGAGGGCACGCGCGTGGCGATGGCGCCGACGCTGTACGCGATCGACCAGCTGCCGCGCACCCATGCCGAAACCTACGCGTTGACCCACAAGCTGGCCGCCGCCGCGCACAAGGGCGGCAGCGTCAAGCCGGCCGTGCGCGCGCCGGACACCGCGCCCTTCCTGGCCGATACGCGCTACCTGCTGGTGGCGATCGTCGCCCCGGCCGGCGCGCCGCTGTTCCGCTGGCAGGAACCCCAGCACCAGCTGAACTTCGCCACCGAGCGCAACAATGCCTTGACGGCTTGGCGCGACCAGGCCACCGCCAACGTGGCGCGCCTGCTGCCGGGCTGCGGCGTCGAACTGCTGCTGCCGGAAGCGTATTACGTGGCCTGCCGCGAAGCCGACAAGCTGATCCGCCCGGTGTCGATCCGCGCCGCCGTCCATTACCTCACCAACACGCTCGACATCGAGCCGTCCGACCTGCGCGCCGTGATCGCCGGCTTCGGCGAGGAAGCGGCCGATGGCCAGGTCGACGAATACCGCGTCGGCTTCACCCTGCGCCAGAGCCCGGAAGTGGTGTACGGCATCGTCTGGCCGCTGTACGGCCAGGAAGACGAGGAAGGCACGCCGATGGAAGGCGGCGCGTTCGGCGGCGCCCTGCCCGCTCCGCTGACCCCGGTCAACGAGATCATCGCCTACCTGAACGAAGCCGGCGTCACCCACATCAAGCGCATCAACGAGCAGTACGTGGTCGAGTACTGCGACGACTGCGGCGCGCCGCTGTTCGCCGATCCGTCGGGCGAACTGGTGCATGCCGAGATGCCGGACGATGCGCCGGCGGGCAGCGAGCACTTCCACTAAAAGCTGGCCTATAAACGACGCCGCCCGCTACTGCCTTCGAGGCGGTAGCGGGCGATGTCGTTTCTGCGTGTAGCTGGTTCTTAGCGGATCGCGGCGATCACGCGCTTGGCGAACTCGGCGGGATTACCCGCATGCCAGCGCCACACCACCACCAGGTCGTGGTCCGGCGAGACGACGATCGTGTTGCTGCCCGCGCCGAGTGCCGCATAGGCATTCGCCGGCAGGCCCGGCAGGTTCTTGCCTTTGGTATTCAACCACCACAGGTAGCCGTAGTCGGGGCCGTTGGCGCTTGGCGCCAGGGCTTCCTTGACGTAGGCCGCCGGCAGCACGGCGCGGCCGTTCCACTGGCCGCCGCGCAGCCACAGGTAGCCGAAGCGCGCCATGTCCCAGGAATTGATCCACATGCCGCCACCCCAGCGCGTGCCGCCGCTGACCGACGGCGCCAGCTTGCCGTGCAGTTCGATATAGCTGTTGGTGTAAGGCACCCACTTCCAGGTGTTCGAGGCGCCGATCGGGTCCATGACCTGTTCCTGGAACACTTCGGGTACCGGCTTGTCGAACACGCGCAGCAGCGACAGCGCGAAGCGGTTGATGCGCACGTCGTTGTACTCGTAGTGCGTGCCCGGCGCCGCCAACGCACGCGGCTTGCGCTCGCCCGCGCCAAAAGCTTCCTTGCCGACGAAGTCGGCATTCTTGCCCCACAGGCTGCCTTCCCACTCGGTTTCCTGTTGCAGGTGCTGTTTCCACGTCACCTGGGCATTGCGCGCCGAAGCATAGCCGCCATCGTTCACGCGCTTGCCCACCGGTTCGTCGAGCGGGCCGATGCGGCCGTCGCGCACGGCCACGCCGGCCACCGTCGACAGCATGCTCTTCGCCACCGAATAGGTTGGATCGACAAACTGCGTGTCGCCGAATTCGGCCACCACATAGCCCTTGTAGATCACCACGCCATTGGTGTGCGCACGGCGCGTCGGCATCGAACCCAGGCGCGTACCGAAGGTCTTGTCCTGGTCGGAAAAGTCGAGGGCGCGTTCGGTTTCGTGCGACTGCGCGTACTGGATGGCGGCGGCCAGCGCGGCCGGGTCCATGCCGAGTTCGGCAGGCGTCTTGTGCGCCCACTCGCCGGCTGGCGGGAAGTACGCAGGCTTGTCGGCCGCTCCGGCCACTGCCGGCAGCAACAACGCGAGTCCAAGGGCAAGCGCAGTGCGCCGGGTAAGCAGGGTCATGCCGGATCCTTCCATTGCGAATAAGGATGGGAAATCAATCGGGAGTTGAAATAGCGCGCGTCGCCGGTGACTTCGCGGCCGATCCAGTCGGGCTTCCGGAAGGCTTCGTCCTCGGAGCCCAGCTCGATCTCGGCCACCACCAGGCCGGCATTCGCGCCCAGGAACTCGTCGACTTCCCAGGTATGCGCGCCAATGGCGATGCGGTGGCGCACTTTCTCGACCAGCGGCTGCTGGCACAGGGTGTCGAGCAGTTCAGCCGCCTCAGCCACGGGAATCGGGTATTCCCACTCGCCGCGGCTGGCGCCCACGCTCTTGCCCTTGATGGTCAGAAAAGCGCGCTCGCCGTCGATGCGCACGCGCACCGTGCGCGTGGCGTCCGTACTCAAGTATCCCTGGCGCAGCAGGGTCGACTCGCCCAGCGTGCGCCAGGCGTCGCCTTCGACCAGGAACTTGCGTTCGATCTCGACGCCCATCTGGTTAGTCCAGCGTCTGCAGGATAGGCTGCAGGATCGCCGCGCCCAGGGCCGCGCTGCGCGCGCCGTTCCAGCCGGTGTGCGGGTTCGGCAAATCGGCGTTGTCCTTGAACGGCATTTCCAGGGTCAGCGACAGGCACTTGAAGGTATGGCCGATGTACTTCGAGGCCAGGGTCAGCAGTTCTTCGTTGTACTTGCTGGCCGCGTAGCCATACACGTTCTGGAAGTCCGGGCTGGCCGCCATGTAGCGCTGCACGAAGGCGTCCTGGCGCGCCTGGCGCTCCGGTCCGAAGTCGGACAGCATCTCGTTGCCGGCCACGAAGTTGTACGGCAGTGCCTCGTCGCCATGGATGTCGAAGAACATGTCGACGCCGATCTCGTGGATCTTATTCTTCACGCACAGCACTTCCGGGCTGCGCTCCGGCGTCGGGGTCATCCACTCGCGGTTCAGGTTGTCGCCGGCGGCGTTCGTGCGCAGGTT
>DAMABW010000426.1:0-2699 GCA_031999925.1 Massilia sp.
CACGCTGCAAAGCCTGCTGGGCGAGGTGCGGCGCCTGATCGGCGCGCAATCCTGGGCCGCCATCTACCTGGCCGGCGACGCCGGCACCCGGCTGCGCCTGGCCGCACATGATGGTTTGCCGCCGGCATTCGCCGAAGCGCTGGCGCTGCTGCCGGTTGGTCCTGCCGAGGCGACCTGCGGACGGGCGGCGCACTCGGGCCAGATCGTGGTCGTCGACGACGTGCTGACCGAACCGCTGCTGGCGCCCTACCGTCCCCTGGCCGCCAGCCACGGCGTGCGCGCCTGCTGGTCCTTTCCCCTGCATTCGCCGGGCGGACGCGTGCTCGGCACCCTCGCCTTTTACCATCCGGCGCCCGGCGCCCCGGGCAAGGCCCTGACAGGCGAGATCGCCTATTTCGCCGACCTGGTCGCCCTGCTCACCGAACGCCACCTGCGCGAACAGGAAAACGAAGCGCGCCACGAACACGCCCAGCGCGAACTGGCCGCGCTGGTGGCCGCATCCGAACGCGAACGCCGGCTCTACGAAGCCGTGCTGTCGAACACGCCTGACCTGGCCTACGTGTTCGACCTGGATCACCGTTTCACCTACGCCAACGCGGTGCTGCTGCAGATGTGGGGCATGACGCGCGAGCAGGCGCTCGGCAAGAATTGCCTCGAACTCGGCTACCCGGACTGGCACGCCGCCATGCACGGCCGCGAGATCGAACAAGTCAAGGCGACCCGCGCCCCGATCCGCGGCGAGGTCCCGTTCAACGGCACCTTCGGGCGCCGCATCTACGAATACATCTTCGTGCCCATCCTCGGCCCCGACGGCGAAGTCGAGGCGGTGGCCGGCACCACGCGCGACGTTACCGACCGCAAGCGCTTCGAGGAGGAGCTGCGCGCCAGCGAACTGCGCTTCCGCACCATCACCAATGCGATGCCGCAGATGGTGTGGACCGCACTGCCGGACGGGACGATCGATTACCACAACGAGCGGTTCTATGACTTCGTCGGCCTGCAGCCCGGCGAAGCCGAAGGCACGACCTGGGCCGAGGTCCTGCTGCACCCGGAAGACCAGGCAGGTTCGCACGCGCGCTGGATGCGCAGCGTCGCCAGCGGCGAGCCGCACGAGATGACCTTCCGCCTGCGCCACCATTCCGGCGAATACCGCTGGGTCCTGGCGCGCGGCCTGCCATTGCGCAACGAGGACGGCGAGATCGTCAAGTGGCTGGGCACCGACACCGACATCCACGAAAATAAACTGAACCAGGAAGCGCTGCAGGAAGCCAACCACCGCAAGGACGAGTTCCTGGCGATGCTGGCGCACGAGCTGCGCAACCCGCTGGCGCCGATCAGCGCGGCGGCGCAGGTGCTGCGCATCGCGCCCGGCCAGCCGGACAAGGTGCGCCAGTACAGCGAAGTGATCTCGCGCCAGGTGAGCCACATGACGACGCTGGTGAACGACCTGCTCGACGTCTCGCGCGTCACGCGCGGCATGGTGCAGCTGGAGATGGCCGAGGTCGACATCAAGGCGGTCGCCACCCAGGCCGCCGAGCAGGTGCATCCGCTGATCGAGGCCGGCGGCCATACCCTGCTGGTGCAGTTGGGCGCCGCGCCCGTGAGCGTGCTGGGCGACCGTGCGCGCCTGATCCAGGTGACGGCGAACCTGCTGGCAAATGCGGCGAAGTACACGCCGGCCGGCGGGCGCATCGTGCTGTCGGTCGAGCCGGCGGACGGCAAGGTGCGCATCACCGTGACCGACAACGGCAGCGGCATCGAGGCGCAGCTGCTGCCGCAGGTGTTCGACCTCTTCGTGCAGGGCAAGCGCACGCCGGACCGGGCGCAGGGCGGGCTCGGTCTCGGCCTGGCGCTGGTGAAGAACATCGTCGGCATGCACGGCGGCCAGGTGGCGGCGCACAGCGACGGGCCGGGCCAGGGCAGCGCCTTCACGGTGGAGCTGCCGCTGATCGTGCGGGCCGGGCCGGTGCAGCCGGCGCCGGCGCGGCCCGCGTCGGCTGCCTCGGCCACCTCGCCCATCGCGCACAAACGCCTGCGCATCATGCTGGTGGACGACAACGTCGACGCCGCCCAGACCCTGGCCGCGCTGCTGGAAGGCGCCGGGCACCGGGTCCAGACCATCAACGATCCGCGCGCGGTGCTGGCGGAAGCCGTGACGGGGGTGCCGGACGTGTTCATCCTCGACATCGGCATGCCGGACATCGATGGGCATGCATTGGCACGCCAGCTGCGCGCCCAGCCGGCGCTGGCCGATGCCGTCTATCTGGCGCTGACCGGGTATGGGCAAGCCAGCGACCGCGCCAGCTCGCGCGAGGCGGGGTTCGATCATCACCTGGTCAAGCCGGTGGATGCGGGGCAGTTGCTGGCCTTGCTGGACGAGCGGGCAAATGCGCCTGCTTGAAATCTGGCTTGGTAAACGAAGCCAGCGACGCTGACCGTATGGTGGGCACCCCGTGCCCACGCGGAACTGCGATCAGTGTTGGCGCTGATTGATGATGGAACGGCGGCCTACCGGTAGCGCGTCCAAATGATCATCCGGATACGCCTCGTTCTGGCGGCGTGCACGATACAAACACTGCCAACACCCCGCACACATCCGCGTGGGCACGTCATTGATGCCCCCGGCATCAATGACCCCACCGTAATGTGATGGACTCCACCCTCCTGACAGCGGCATCATTGTGCCAAGCGCGCCAGAT
>DAMABW010000426.1:2799-4265 GCA_031999925.1 Massilia sp.
AAGACCAAGAGGGGGAGTCACTGTGAATGCTAACGCAAAAGTAGCTGGCTTGGATGTGATGGACTCCACCCTCCTGACAGCGGCATCATTGTGCCAAGCGCGCCAGATTGGGCTGACGAGCTGAAAGACCAAGAGGGGGAGTCACTGTGAATGCTAACGCAAAAGTAGCTGGCTTGGATATCGCGAAGGAAGTGTTTGTCGCGGTAGGTTTGGATCGTAACGGCAAGGCTGTTTTCAAGCACAAGATGAAGCGTGACGAGGTACTGCCGACGTTCAGGAAGTTGCAGCCGATGGCGATAGGTATCGAAGCATGCGCCGGTTCGCATTACTGGGCAAGGGAGCTGGCAGCACTGGGTCACGACGTCAAGCTGATCGCTGCGCAGCATACGCGAGCATTTGTTACTGGTAACAAGAACGATACCAATGATGCTGCTGCCATTGCCGAGGCCCGCTCCAGGAGTTCGACCAAGTATGTGCCGATCAACACGCCAGCACAGCAAGATCTGCAGATGCTTCATCGGGCGCGTAGTGCTTTGATGAGCGAGCGCATAGCGATGATCAATCGTATTCGTGCTTTTGCTGGAGAATATGGCCGGGTGTTTGCTGCCGGTGTCGCAAAGTTCAAGGTTGGGCTGTTGGCTTGGCTGGCAGATCCTGATAACGGCCTCTCTGGCCTGGCGCTGGCGACATTCCGAGAACTCAAGGAGCAGCTCGACGATAAAGAGCAAAGGATTTTGGCGTACGAGCGAAAGTTGAATCAGGCTGCCAAGACCGAGGTGGCCCAAAAGCTGATGGAAGTGCCAGGCGTAGGGCCACTGACTGCAACAGCAGTCATGGCCAGTGTGGCTGACCCACACCATTTCCGAAGTGGCCGCGATTTCGCGGCCAATCTCGGGCTCGTGCCACGAGAGCATAGTAGTGGAGGCAAGCAGCGCTTGTACGGTATCACGGGCAAAGGCGACAGCCATTTGCGCACACTCTTGATTCATGGCGCGCGAAGTGCCTTGCGCTGTGCAGGAAACAAACCTGATAGCCAGCTGCGGTGGGCCAGCAACCTTGCTCAACGAAGAAACTTCAACGTTGCCGCTGTAGGGCTGGCTAACAAAATGGCCAGGGTAATCTGGGCGATATTGGCCCATGGCCGAAGCTATGTTCCGGTCTGGTCGAACAGCACGACCAGACCGGCCTGAAGACCACAGCTAGTAACCGATTAAGGGAGTAACACTGCCAAGTTTGCGATGACGAAGAACGAATGATGCCAACAGGTCGGACCGGCGTCAGGTGAATCCGTTGACCGTATGGGCCTTCAAGGCCGGCACCGTATAAGGATCCTGACGCGCGTATCACATCAGGGCCCGAGCACGAAGAGCGCTCATCAAACAGGCCGAATAGATACACGCAACTCTACCTAAAGGCAAAAATTCAATCTTCTTCTTGCAAAACGGGTGGAGTCCATAGATACGGTC
>DAMABW010000427.1:0-4256 GCA_031999925.1 Massilia sp.
CGGCGTGTTCGCTTCCTTCGGCGCGCATCTAGCCTGGAAGTGGCGCTGGAACGCAGCCTGACCGAACTGCTGCAGGGCCGCAGCTTCGAAGGCCTGAACGACTTGCCGCAGCCGACCTTCGCCAGCGAAGCCGTCACCGAACCCTACAACTTCGTCGAGCACTTCATCGATTCCAGCGGCGTGGTGTCGTGGCGCTTCTTCAGCGCCAAGTCCGACTACGATTTCGTCGAGTGGGATTTCTCCGGCCAGGGCGAAGATTCGAATGTTCAAGAAGCGACGACCCTGCTCGGCATCCTGCAAGAGATGGGCAAGGAAGTCTACACCGCCGTCTACGACCAACTGGGCGCCGTGGCTTGCCGCATCCTGGTGCCGGGTTACTCGGAAGTCTATCCGGTCGAGGACCTGGTCTGGGACAACACGAATAAAGCGCTGCTGTTCCGCGAAGACATCCTGAATTTGCACCGTCTGGACGACGAGCAATTGGCCGATTTGCTGGAACGCCTGGAAACCAACGAGCTGGACGAATACGGCGACATCGCCAGCCTGATCGGCATCGAGTTCGACGAGAACACCGATTGGGGCCAGCTGACCGTGCTCGAACTGCGCCTGCTGATCAACCTGGCGCTGAAGCAGTTCGAGCAGGCGCACGAACTGGTCGGGGCCTTCTTGCAGTACAACGACAACACCGCCGAGCGCCGCCTGTTCTACGGGGCGCTGAACGTGGTGCTGGAAGTGGTGCTCGACGACGAACTGGAACTGGACGACTACGTGCGCAACTTCCGCCGCATGTACGGCGACGCGCGCATGGATGCGGCGCTCGGCTCGGTGGACGGCAATGTCCGCTTCTTCGGCCTCACGCCAACCAGCATGGCGCTGGAAGGTCTGGACCGGCATCACCGCCTGCTCGACAGCTACCGCAAGCTGCACAAGGCGCGCGCGGACGCGGCAAAGCGCGGCTGAAAGTCCAGGTGAGTGACGTGCCGGGGACTTCCCGGCACAGTCGCGCGTTTATCTCGCCAGCGCCGGATCGAAGGCCTCGGCAATGGCGATGCTGTTGCCGTCCGGGTCCCGCACCATCAGCGTCTTGACCCGCTCGCGATTGGTCCGGGGGCCGGGCTGCACGCCCATCGCGGCCAGCGTGCGCGCGACGGCCTCGATGTCGCTGACCGCCAGCGTGAAGGAGCAATTCCCGGCACGCTCGGCGCCCTGGTAGACCTGCAACCCGCCGCCGCGCGGGAAGGTCCACTCCTCGACTTCAGGCATGGGCCGCTTGCCTTTCGACCCCAGCAGTTCGGCGTACCAGGCGGCCGCCTTGTCGAGGTCCTTCACGGCCACGCTGGCCAATGCGTTGTCGATGCTCATGTTGCGCTCCTTTCCTTGGGTTGATCAGCCGCGCACCTGGATGGCCACCTCGAACAGCCATCGATGCCGGTCGGGCTCGGCCTCGGCATCGGTAAGAAAAGTCTCGTACCGTGCCGCGAAGACCTCGCCCCGGTCGGATGGGTGGGCGAGGGCTTGTTCCCCCTGCGTGGCGATCCAGTCCAGAAGCCGCCTGTTGGCCGGCACGGCGTTCTCCACGCCGGTGTACACCACTACGGCGTAACGGCCGGCGGGTAGCAGGCCGCTTTCCACTTCCTCGCCGGCGTCGTGCGCCTGGTCGGTCGGCATGCCGACCTCCACGTTCATGCGTTCCGGCATGTCGATGGCGTGGAAGCGGAGGAAGGGCTGGCCGCATGGACGCACACCGTGAGCGTCCAGCCAGCGGGCGACAATCGTCCGCATCGCGGGAATTTCGCGGTCGAAGTCGCGCATGGCCATGACCTTACGTGTGCCCACATAAGGCTGCGCGGGCCGCATCTCGATCCTGGGTGAATTATCCATGGCGGTTCTCCGTTCAGTCGCCGGCGGAGCAGCATCCGTACTGAAACCGCTCCTGGAAATCCGGGCGTCCGCCCGGCGTCAGGTCGAACAGGTTCCAGAACGTGTCGAGCGTGCCGGTGGCGCGGTGGTCCTGGCCAGGCTCGGATGGCGCGTCCACCAGCTCGGAGCGCCAGGCCAGGCGCAGGGTGCCGTCGGCGTCGCGGCGGAAGGACAGCATCATGGGCTTCTGCTGCCCGTCCTCGTCGATGGCGCCGTGGTCGGCCTTCAGGCGCGTGCCCTGGGACGACAGCAGTTCCAGGTGGCGCCAGCCGCGGTCGCGGGCGGTCCTTGCCAGGTGATCCGGCGACGTGTCGGCAGCGATGACGAAGCGGCCGCCGGCCGCCGCGAATGGCTTCGACGCGGGATCGAGCTGATCGAGCAGCGTGGTGCACGAGGGACAGGGCTGCTCGTCGCGCGGCAGCGCGGCGGTCTCGCCTGCGGCAGCCGCGTCGCGCGTGTCCTGGCGATGGCGCGGGTACATGTAGCAGTACACCAGCAGCACATCGCCGTCGCCGAACAGCTCGGAGAAGCGCAGCCGTGCGCCGGAGCCGGCGCGCCGCAGGACGTAGTCCTCGGGCACCGGCGGGCCGGGCGGCAGGCGGCGCCGGTGTTCGGCGACGGCCTCGGTCATGCGGCGCAGCGCGATCTCCTCTTCCAGCAGGCGATTGCGGGCAGCCCGGTAGGTCGCGCTCTCGCGCGCGGCGATCGCTTCGTTCATGACACGGTCTCCTCTGCCAGCGCCTCATAGCGCATGTCGGCGGGCGTGTGGCGGGCGATCTCGGCCTTCTGGTCCTGCTCGGCTTTGACATGCGCGGGGCGGGCCAGGATGGTCCGCTGCCAGGCCGCCAGCGCCGGCAGTTCTTCGAGCAGCGCCAGCCGCTCGGCAACCTTGAGGATGGAAGCGAGCATCAGGTCGGCGACCGTGAAGCCGTTCCCCACGAACCAGTCGCGCCCGGCGCGTGCGCCTTCCAGCATCGCCAGCCGCTCTTTCGCCAGCCCTACCACGGCCGGACGCCGGGCGCGCCTGGCCGCCTCGTCGTCCATGAAGTACTCGACCTCGGCCACGTTGAACAGCATCGGCTCGACCGAGTTCAGGCCGGCCACCACCCACTGCAGCGCGGCGGCGCGCTCGGGTGTGCCCTCGGCGCCGATGCAGCGGCCGGCGCGCATGGCGACGTCGAGCACGATGGCGCCGCTTTCGAACACCGGTGGCCGGCCGTCATCCTCCAGGACCGGCAACTGGCCGAAGGGCTGCAAGGCGCCGCAGTAGCCGCTTGACTTCATGGTGGGCGCATCGACCAGCTTCACCTGGTAGGGCCAGCCCACTTCGTTGAGGATCCAGCGCACGCGGTGGTCGCGTACCTGGCCGGCAGCGAAGGGCGGCGCCCATTTCATGGCGGTGACGGTGATCATGGCGTGTCCTCCAGTTGCGGTTCACGCAGTTGGCCGGCGTGGGCCTTGCGCTGCAACGTGTCGAGCGCACCGTTCCAGCCCGCTTCGTGGCTGGCGCGCGTGGCTTCGTCCGGAAGCTGCGCATGCACGAAGGTGAGCTCGGTGTGGCCCGCGCCGACCGGCTTGAAGGTGGCGTGCACGCGCGACGCCGGCGTGTCTTCGTCTTCCCACGACCAACTCATGGCCAGGCGGTGCGGCGGCTCGAACAGCTCGAAGTTGCCGAAGCAGCCGTGCTCGCTGCCGTCGAGCATGCGAAAGCGCACGTGAAAACGGCCGCCGGGACGGGCATCGACCTGGGCCTACGTGACCGGCCCGTCGTCGGGGCCCCACCACAGCGCGATCTTGTCGGGTTCGATAAAGGCGGCGAAGACGGCCGCCGGCGGTGCTTCGATGACGCGGACGATGGTCAGGCTGGTCATGACGCTTCCTCCTCGGATGTGGATGGCCCGGGCGTTCCCGGGGATGCGGCAACGGCGGCAAGCCGGTCCAGGCGGCTCGTCCAGAACGCTTCGGTGCGCTGCAGCCAGGCCATCGCCTCGGCCATGGCGGCCGGCTGCAGGGTCACCGTGACGATGCGGCCGGTCTTGCGGCGCGAGACCAATGCGGCGCGCTCCAGCACGTCCAGGTGCTTGAGCACGGTCGGCATCGCCAGCGGCAGGGGCGCCGCCAGTTCGCTTACCGTGAGCGAGCGCGCATTCGCCAACCGCTGCAGCATCGCGCGCCGGGACGGATCGCCCAGCGCACGGTAGATGACGTCGAGCCGGTCCGTTTGCATTACTTCACTATAGGGTGAAGTATTGGATATGCAAGGCGAATCTAGCGCAGGGCGAAAGGGGGCATCGGAGAAGCCTGATGGGTCTGGCCAGCTAATCGAGCCCGATACG